>NZ_JAMYQZ010000081.1:0-28878 GCF_040321145.1 Mesorhizobium sp. M0514 | reverse complement strand
CCGCGACCGGCGGTGGTTGCCATCAGCGCCATGTCGGCCGGCCAGATCGCCAAGATGAAAAAACGCTGCGCCAGCGTGCTCAGCGGCAAGGGCACCTACGACCGGGACCTGAAGGAGCTCTGCCGGATATTGGCGCGGCGCTGAGTACCGCAACATCGCATCTGCCGTGGGGCGTCAGTCTCTCAGCCAGCCACTGCCGCAAGGTGGCGGGCATTCTTAGGGGGTAGCTTTGCCAAGCGGTTCAGAGTTTCGCGGAAAGGCGGAACCGCTCAGGCTGTGCGCTTTCATCGGCGGCATTCCGCATGGCTTGGTCGCCGAGCCGAAGGAAGCGCGCCGCCCGGTAGCGGCCTTGCTCCGACCTCTGCCGTCCGTCCGGTCACCCGTTTGGGCCGGCTCGAAGATTCGCCTCTGGCCTTTTGTATCACCCGCTCTAGCTGCTTTGTGTTAGGCTCGTCATGTTAGCCTTGTCTTGCTGATGGAGGTTTTGATGGATCGGCGATCATTCTTGACAGCATTGTTCGGCGTTGCGGGGGCCGCGGCGCTTGCTACCGCGGTTCGGCCTCTCGAGGCCGTGGCCGGGGTTCCCAATATCGGTAACGGCATTCTCGATGAACTCGACAAGCAGGATGCCAATTCGTTTGATGACGACGAAGGCCCGGGCGATGTCGAGCAGATATCGCATCGGCGATGGCACCATCGTCGCCACCACAGGCGGCATGTCTGGAGACGGCACTGCCGCACGTTCTGGCGGCATGGCCGGTTGCGCCGGCGCTGCTATCGCAGGCGCTCCTTCGTCGTCTTGCGGTTCTAACCGCGGCACGTTCCCGGATTGACCCTGCCCTGAGGCGCAAACACCAAACAGACCCATCCCGATTTGCATCGGGATGGGCTGGTTCAGCTTTATCCAGCCACAGCTGCCACCGAATCCCGCTGCACCAGCGGGCATTCCAGCTTGGTGATTGGATAGCGGCCGCGGCCGGGAGGCGGCGGCACTTCGAGCTGTTCGATCGCCCATTGGCCCATCGCCATGTGCGGCAGGATCGATGTTGTCAGCGGCGGGAACAGGTGGCGGGCGATCTCCTCGTCGTCATAGCCGACGACGGAGATGTCCTGCGGGATGTGCAGGCCCGCCTCCTTCAGCGCTTCGTAGCAGCCGATGGCTGTGCGGTCGTTCTGGCAGAAGATGGCGGTCGGGCGCTCCTTGAGCGCCAAAAGCTTAACGGTCGCGGCATAGCCGGCGCTCGCCGACCAGTCGCCCTCGACCACCAGTTCGGGATCGAACGGGATGTCGGCGGTGGCGAGCGCTCTGCGGTAGCCTTTCAGCCGGTCCTGCGCGGCCTGCATCCACGGCTCGCCGGTGATGGTGGCGATGCGGCGGTGGCCGTGGCCGATCAGATGCCGGGTCGAGTTCTGGCCGCCGGCGATCTCGGACGGCACCACGGCCGGGAAGGCATAATCGGCCGTGTAGCAGTTGAGCAGGATGACCGGGATGTCGAGGCCGTAGAGGAAGTCCGGTGCCGTGATCTCGCGGGTGAAGATGGTCATGTAGACCAGCGCCGAGATGCCGCGCCTGGTGAGCGCCGCAATGGCGCGCGGCTCCATGACGGAGTCGCCCATGGTCTGCGCCACGAGCAACACATTGCCGGCGTTCCACGACGCCTGGCGCGCGCCCTCGATGGCGACAACGGCTTCCGGGCTTGTCGCCAGCTGGTCGACGGCGAAACCGATGACACTGTCAAGTCCATCGAAGGCGGGAACAGGTTTGCGCAGCGCCGAGAAGGCGGGTGCTGCGTAGCCGAGCGCACGCGCGGCGTCGATCACCCGCTCGCGCGTCTGCTGCGACAGCCGGATGCCGGGCGAATCGTTGAGCACGAAGGAGACGGTCGCCTGCGAGCACCCGGCTGCCCTGGCGATGTCGGTCATGGTGACGCGGCCGCCCTTGGCGGCTCTCGCCGGCGCCTTGCGCCGCTTCGCCGTGTCGTCCGGATCCCTCGTCTCGCTCATGGCATTGCGTCCCAATCCCCAGCCTGTCTAGTCGCAAGCCTGCCACACCGACAAGATGGTGTCGCGCCGTCGACCGATGGAAATAGTCGAAGGCGTTTATCTTTATTAGCAGCTTTGAAGTTCCCCGCCATGCCGCTGCGGGCCGCGTGAAATTCGAGGACTGCAAGGCATCTGCTTGCGCGAAGCGGTGCTGCACCTGTTCGGGAAAACTAGACCTAGGGCCACCGCCGAGTGTCCGCGCGGGACCTCTGCTAATAGTGTTTACTAATACAAAACGACGCTGTAACGTCAATCCGCCGTGTCCGGTCAGGTGGGACCCGTGCGGCGAGAAGTGCACGTGAATGGCCCGATGGCGAGCGGGGTTTGCCTCCGCAAGCGTGGTCTCGGACATGTGATATGTCAGACAAATCAGACTATTTACGAACACGGGATGAGTCTCTAATGTCCGTGATCGCGACCGACGACGCCATTCTTCAGCGCCGGGAACCCCTGAGGAGGAGGGCGTCCAAATCGCGAGCGGCAAGTCAGTGAATGCAAGATCGGTTCAGTCCGACGACTGAGCCAAAACGGGAGGTTGAACATGAAATCCTTGATACGACATGCATCCGTGGCCACCGCAGCCCTGCTGCTTGGCCTGACCGCGACAGCCATTGCGCGCGCCGACGACAAGCCGACGCTGGCCTTCGTCGTCAACGGCGCTTCCGATTTCTGGAAGGCCGCCGAAGCCGGCGTCAAGAAGGCGCAGGCCGAATTGCCCGACTACAATCTCGAACTCAAATATCCCGAGCAGTCCTCGGTCGCCATCCAGCAGCGGCTGATGGATGATCTGGTGACCGCCGGCGTCAAGGGCATCATGGTCTCGGCCGTCGATCCCAAGACCTCGACCGACGGTCTGAACAAGATAGCGTCGGAAACGGCGCTGTTCACCACCGACTCCGATGCCCCGCAGACCAAGCGTGTTGCCTATATCGGCTCGTCCAATGTCGACGCCGGCAAGCAGGCGGCCGAGATCGCCAAGAAAGCGATGCCGGACGGCGGCAAGTGCCTCGGCTTCGTCGGCCTGCTCGGCGCCGACAATGCCAAGGAACGCATCCAGGGCATGAAGGACGGCCTCGCCGGCAGCAAGATCGAACTGGTGGACGTGCGCGGCGACGACATCGACCAGGCGCGCGCCAAGAAGAATGTCGAGGACGCGCTGGTCGCCAGCCCCGACATCACCTGCATGGTCGGCTTCTATTCCTACAACACGCCGCGCATCTATGAAGCGCTGCGCGACGCCGGCAAGCTCGGCTCGATCACCGTCGTCGGCTTCGATGACGATCCGATCACGTTGGGCGGCGTCAAGGAAGGCACCGTGGCGGCCACCGTCGTGCAGCAGCCCTTCGAATGGGCCTATCAGGGCATGAAGCTGATGGCCGCCTATCTCAAGGGCGACAAATCAGGCATTCCGGAAGGCGGCCTGATCATCATCCCGACCAAGATCATCGGTAAGGACGATGTCGACACCTATGCCGCCAATCTGAAGGCGATGTCCGGAAACTGAGACCACGAGCAGTTGCGCCGGCTCAGGGTTCGCCTTGAGCCGGCGATCGTGTTGACGGGTCGGCCAAGGCCCGTCAGTCTGTAGCCCACCGGCTGCTGGCAAGCCTGATCAAATATGGCGTGATGAATTATTCCGACCCATCTATCGTCGCAACCACCCCGTTCCTCGGCCTCGAGAACGTGCGCAAGACCTATCCGGGCGTGGTGGCGCTGGACGGCTTTTCCATGGAGGTCAGGCCGGGCGAGGTGATCGGCCTGGTCGGCGAAAACGGCGCCGGCAAATCGACCTTGATGAAGATCCTCGGCGGCGTCACCAGGCCGGACAGCGGCGCCATCACCGTCGACGGCGTTGCGCATGACGGGCTCACCGTCGAAGGCAGCCTGGGGTCGGGCATCGCCTTCGTCCACCAGGAACTCAATCTCTTCGAAAACCTCGATGTTGCCGCCAATATCTTCTTCGGCCGCGAGCCGTTGCGCGGCGGGCCGCTGAGATTGGTCGACCGCGCCAAGCTGCGCGAAATGGTGGCGCCACTGCTGAAGCGCGTCGGCGCCAATTTCTCCGCCGATACGCCGGTTGCCTCGCTGTCGCTGGCGCAGCAGCAGATGGTCGAGATCGCCAAGGCACTGTCGATCAAGGCGCGGCTGGTGATCCTCGACGAGCCGACGTCGAGCCTGCCGCTCGCCGAAACCGACAAGCTGCTCGACGTCATCAAGGCGCTGAAGGCCGATGGCATCAGCGTCATCTTCATTTCGCACCGGCTGCATGAGGTCGAGCGCGTCGCCGACCGCGTCGTGGTGCTGCGCGACGGCATGCTGGCTGGCACCTTGCCGAAGAGCGCCATCAACCACGACCAGATGGTCAAGCTGATGATCGGCCGCATGCTGAAGGAGCGCGAGAAGGCCTCCGAGGCGGCTCGGGCGCCGGGCGCCACTGCGCTCTCGGCCAAAGCCATCCGCACCCCCGCCTACCCTGCCCGGCCGGTCGACCTCGACATCAGGCGCGGTGAAATCCTCGGCCTCGCCGGCCTTGTCGGCTCCGGCCGCACCGAACTGGCGCGGGTGTTCTTCGGCATAGACAGCACGCTTGGCGGTGGGCTCGAACTCGACGGCAAGCCGCTTGTGCTGGGTTCGGCGGCCGATGCGGTCGCGCATGGCATTTTTCTGGTTCCGGAAGACCGCAAGCTGACCGGCATTTTGCTTGACCTGTCGATCGCGCAGAACATCTCGCTGCCCAACCTGCCGGCGCATGCGAAGCGTCGACTGGTGTCGGCAAGCGCCGAGACCGCCACCGCCGAGAAGCAGAAGAGCAATCTCGGCATCAAGGCGCCGTCGGTGCAGACGCGAACCGGCACGCTGTCGGGCGGCAACCAGCAGAAGGTGGTGCTGGGCAAATGGCTGGCGATGAACCCGAAGGTGATGATCCTCGATGAGCCTACGCGCGGCATCGATATCGGCGCCAAGGCCGAGATTTACGGGCTGATGCGAGCCTTGGCCGATGCCGGCGTGGCCGTGCTGATGATCTCCAGCGACATGGAAGAGGTGATCGGCGTGTCCGACCGCATCGCCGTCATGCATGAGGGCCAGATCTCGGGCATTCTCGACAAAGAACAATTCAGCCAGGAAAACGTGCTGTTGCTGGCGGTCGGCAAGCCGGCAAACTAGCGGGCTTCAGGCGATTGCCGGTCCGGCGCATTGGGGAGAAGACGATGAGCAAAAAAGATCTCGGCCTGCTGATCCTGATCCTGGTGGTCGGCGCCGTGGTGACCGCCATCAACCCGCGCTTTCTTTTGCCGATCAACCTCGCCAACACCTCGAACCTGATCGGCCTGTTCGGGATCCTCGCCATCGGCCAGGCCTTCGTCATCATTACCGGCGGCATCGAATTGTCGGTGGGATCGCTGGTGGCGCTGCTCGGCACGCTATTCATCGATTTCATCGCCGTGCGCGACATGCCATGGCCGCTGGCGCTGCCGCTGATCCTGGTGCTGGGCGGCATCATCGGACTGGCGCATGGCTGGCTGATCACAAGGCTGAAATTGCAGCCCTTCGTGGTCACGCTGTGCGGCCTTTTGATCTATCGCGGGGTCGCCCGTTTCTATACCGCCGACGGCACCGCCGGCTTCGCCTTCGGCCAGAATTTTCCCGAGCTCGAATTCCTCACCGCGGGCCGCAGCTATGGCGTGCCCAACAGCTTCATCGCACTGATCGTCATTTCGATCGTCATGTGGGTGGTGCTGCACCGCTCGGTGTTCGGACGCTACCTCTATGCCATCGGCAAGAACGAAGAGGCGGCGAAATATTCGGGAATTCGCACCGGCCGTGTCGTCATGGCCGCCTATGTCATCTGCGGCGTGCTGACGGCGCTGTCGGCGATCTATTTCGCCATGTACACGCGCTCGATCTCGCCGGCCAGCCACGGCCAGTTCTACGAGCTCTACGCCATTGCCGCCGCCGTTCTCGGCGGCTTCTCGCTGCGCGGCGGCGAAGGCTCGCTGGTCGGCGTCATCCTGGGCACCGTGCTGCTGCAGGAGTTGCAGAACCTGGTCAATCTGCTCGGCATCCCGTCCTCGCTCAACTTCGCGGTGATGGGCGGCGTGATCCTGATCGGCGTGCTGGTCGACCAGCAATGGGGCGTGTTCCGCGCAAGGCGGCTGATGCTCGATGCCAGCCGGAAGACTGTCGCGGCGGAGTAGCGCTACATCACGCCGGATATATCCGAGAAGGCCATCGCCTTGCGCAGCACCTCGGCGAAGCGTTCTCCGGCGGCTTCGCGCTGGCCGCCATTGTCGATCGAGGTGACGCCGGAGCCGGACAAAGCGATATTGGCGCTGCGGGCGAGCCGAGCCAGCACTTCGCCGCGCGATTCGCGGCCGCGCTGGGCGAGACGCTCGGCGAGGATTTCCGGCGAGGCGGTGATCTCGACGACAGCCAGATTGGCATAGCGCTCCCGCAGCACCGGGATGACTGCGCGCGAGACATTGGCGACCGCGACATAGCCGTTGGCGATGGACGAGTCGACATCGGCCGGAATGCCGTAGCGCAGCCCGTGCGCCTCCCAGGAAATGGCGAAGGCGCCGTCGGCCTCGGCTTCGGCAAAGGCTGCGTCGGCCAGCGTGTCGTGATCCTCGCTTGCGGCGTCGCTCGGCCTGGTGATGACCCGGCGGACGAACTCCAGCCTCGTCTCGTCGGCAAACAAGGTGCGGGCATAGCCGATTACCGTATCCTTGCCGGCGCCGCTCGGGCCGACGACGGCGACAAACACGCCGTTGCGGAGCGGAAAGGCCTCGCTGCTGAGTTCGCGGTCGATCGACGCCAAGACCATCAGGCGACCCGGCGCCCTTGGCGCCAGACAGTGCGCACGACCGGCACATGGTCGTCGACGCGCACACGCACCAGATCGGCGCGGCGGCCCTGTTCGATGACGCCGCGGTCGTTGAGGCCGATCGCCTCGGCCGGATTCTTCGACACCATCGCAACCGCCTGCGGCAGGGAAATGCCCTCGACGACGTCGCCGAGGAAGAAGGCCGACTGGATCAGGCTGAAGGGAATGTAGTCGGACGACAATATGTCGAGCAGGCCGTCGCCGGCCAGCGTGCGGGCCGAGACATTGCCCGAATGCGAGGAGCCGCGCATGACGTTGGGCGCGCCCATCAGTACGCCGAGCCCGGCATCCTTCGAGGCCTTGGCGGCTTCCAGCGTGGTCGGGAATTCCGCGACGCGCACGCCCTGCTCGATCGCCTCGTCGACATGGCCTGATGTGGCGTCGTCATGGCTCGCCAGCACAATGCCCCGCTCGTTGCAGGCGGCTGATATCGCCACCCGGTTCGGTCCCGAATTCTTCGCCGATTCCGACATCCGCTTTTCGCAGAACAATTGGAAGTCGCGATCGGTCAATTTCAGCTTGCGCTGATAGTAATGGGCGTAGGTCTCGAGATTGACGAACTGACGCTGTCCCGGCGCATGGTCCATCAGCGAGGCCAGCTTGACCCGCTCGTCGCCATCGAAATTGGCGAAAGCCCGCAAGCAATCCGGCGCCGAGACCTCGCAGCGCAGGTGCAGGAAATGGTCGGCCCGCAACCGGTCTTTCGCGACGCTGTCCTCGATCGCGCCGGCGAGCTTGCGGATGTGGTCGGAGGTAATATCCGCGTCATCGTCCATGCCGACACGCAAAGCGTCGAGCACGGTGGTGATGCCGGCGGTGGCCACCTGCGCGTCATGGGCAAGGACGGCGGCGATCGGGTTCCAGCGCACTTTCGGGCGCGGCGCATAGTGGCCTTCGAGATGGTCAGTGTGCAGCTCGACCAGGCCGGGAATGATGTAGTCGCCGCCCATGTCCTCGCCGCCCATGCTCCCCCCGGTGTGGCCGGTGCCGGCGTCGACGCCGGAGATAAAACCGTCGCGCAGCACGAGCGACCCTTCGACGATCTCGTCGGCAAGCACGATGCGGGCGTTGTGGAGAACAGTTTCGGCGGTCATTCAGGCAGTCCTTGCTTACTCGGACGAATTGCGGTCAGGCGGTTTTTCGGGCAGCGCGGCGGCCGAGCGCATGATGCGAAAGCACCATGAACGGAGCGCCCGGTTCGGTTTCGACGAACAGCGTCAGCGCATCCACCAGCACCGGCTGCTGCAGCACATCGGCGAACAGGCTGTCAATTGCCGCGCGCAGACGTTGGCTTTCCTGCGGCCCGGCCCGGCCGGACAGTGTCATGTGGAAGCGAAAGGTCTCAAACACATAGGGATAGCCCCACTGGCAGAGATTGCGGAACTCGGCCGGCTTCAGCGAATCCGGGCTGCGCCGCTCGATCTCGGCCTCGGTGAGCGGCGCGCGAAAACGGTCGAAGCTAAGCACGACATCATCGGCGAAACGGTTGAGCGGCGGCAGCGGGCCTTCCGGCAGCAAAGCGAAGAAACCATCGATCTGGCTGACGACCAGGCGCGGGATGGTGACCGTCGGCATTGCTTCGGCAAAGGCGTCCAGCGCCGCGCGCAACGAGCTTTCGGTTTCGTTGGCGGCCAACCGGAAGGGCGCTTTCAGCGTCGCATGAAAACCGTAGCGCCGCGCCGATGCGGTGTGAAAGGCGACTTCGGCCGCCGACAGCTCGCCCACCGCCTCGACCGGCCTCGCGGCGGCGCCAAAGGGGTCGCGGCCCAGCCAGTTGGCGGCGATCCGCGCCAACGGCTCGTCCTGCCTTGGGGTGAAATAGATGGCGTAGCGCATCGAAAATCCTCCTTAAAGCGCGCCGAAACCGAACCGATGGCGCGACGCGCTTTAAGTCTTTAATTTGCTGCATGTCGTCATCCCAAAAAAGCTGCGCACTTTTGGGCGACATGCACTAGCCCGCTGCCATAAGTGATTTCCATGACGGATTGACGAAGCTTATGCGGGTTTTCGAAGGCAAATCGACCCCATGGATCGTTAGCCGACGATTTTTCGCTGCTGGACTAACAGCTTCCGGCGCAAGCGAAGGCCGATCAGGCCTTCGTCAGCCACTCGTGCTCGGGCGCGTTGTGGAACTTCCACGTCCGCTTCGGCCCGGCCATGACGTTGAGGTAATAGAGGTCGTAGCCGTGGCAGGCGGCGCAGGGGTGATAGCCCTTGGGCACCAGCACAACATCGCCGTCCTCGATCGCCATGGCTTCGTCCAGCTCGCGGGCGCCGGTCTTGTCGGCGTCGGTGTAGACGCGCTGGAAGGCAAAACCCTGCGGCGGGTTGAGGCGGTGGTAGTAGGTTTCCTCGAGATAGGATTCGGCAGGCAGATTGTCCTGGTCGTGCTTGTGCGGCGGGTAGCTCGATGTGTGGCCGCCGGGCGTGATGACCTCGACCACCAGCAGCGAGTCGGCGGGCTTGCCCTCGGGCAATATGTTGGTGACGTAGCGCGTGTTGGTGCCTTTGCCCCGAGTCTCCTGGCCGAGGTCGTCGGGTGCGATGACGCGAATGGGCAAGCCGCCGCCCAGGCCCGGCGCCGAGCAGACCGCGAGTTCGAGATCGGTGTCGGCGGTGACCGACCAGTCCGAACCCTCCGGGATATAGACCGACCACGGCTTGCCCTCGAAGGGCGACATGCGCTCGCCGAGCAGGCCGAGTTCCTGGCCGCCGGCCTTTGCCGTGCCCTTGCCGGTGACGAACACCAGGCAGACTTCGCGATCCTGCGTCTTGCCGGATGCGGTCTCGCCCGGCTTCAGCCGGTGCAGGTCGAAGCCGACATAGGTCCATCCGGCGCTTTTGGGCGTGACATGGGCGACGCGGCCATGGCCCTTGTCGGCTTTGACGAGCAGTTTCGACATGTTTTGTCTCCTATCGCAAGTCTTCGAGGTCGGCCTCTCAACTTCGTCATCCTAGGGCGAAGCAGGAACGAAGCTCCGTCGCGAAGACCCTAGGATGACGAAGCGAGGGACGTTCCGGCAATCACCGACGTAGGCGATACGCCAGGTGTCGAGTGTCCGACCCGCAAGCCCTTCCGAGCCGCGGCCGCTTCATTCCTTCGGTTCGGCGTCCGCCTTCGCTTCGCCGGTCTGCGGTCGATCAGGCGCAGCCTTGCTCTCCTCCACCGGCTTGTAAAGATAGAAGAACTGCCACACCGCGTAGGCGGCAAAGCCGAGCGCAATGATGCCCCAGAATGGGGTGCCGGAGGCGAATTCTATTCCGGCCCAGATCACGCAGACGGCGACGACGGCAACGCGCCGCCACAGCGGCCGGAAGAACGGGTGCTCGTAATCCTTCATCGGATCGCCTCAGGCATTGGGAAAGCCTTGCGTTTCCACGGCGTAGCCGGCAGCCGTCATCACGCGCATCAATTCCTTGTGGCCGACCTGCGCCATCTTGAGCGGCGGGTTCTTCTTCGGGTCCTGCTCGGCCTCGACGACGAACCAGCCTTCATAGCCATGGTCGGCGAAGCGCTGCACAATGGCGCCGAAATCGAGCGAACCGTCGCCGGGCACCGTGAAGGCACCGAGCGCCACGGCGTCGAGAAAGGACTGTTTCGTGCGGTCGAGCCCGTCGATCACGCCCATGCGCACATCCTTCACATGGACATGGCTGATGCGCTTGTGGTGGTTGTCGATGGCGCGCAGCACGTCGCCACCGGCAAAGGCGAGATGCCCTGCATCGAGCAGCAACGGAATGCCTTCGCCGGAATGGCGCATGAAGGCATCGAGCTCCGGCTCGGTCTCGACCACTGCCGCCATGTGATGGTGATAGGACAGCGGCATGCCTTGCTCGGCGCACCATTCGCCGAATTCGGTGAGGCGCCTGGCATAGGCCCTCATCTCGTCGTTGGACAATTTCGGCTTGGTGGCGAGAGGCCTGGAGCGATCACCCTGGATCGAGCGGCCGACCTCGCCATAGACGATGCAAGGCGCATTCACCGCCTTGAACAGGTCGATCATCGGCTGGATGCGATCCTTGTTCTTGCCCATGTCCTCATCGACCAGCGTGCCTGAGAACCAGCCGCCGCACAGCGTCACGTCGGCCTTTTTCAGGATCGGCAGCATGATTTCGGGGTCGTTTGGGAAACGCCGGCCCATTTCCATGCCGGTGAAGCCGGCAGAGCGCGACTGGCGCAGGCACTCTTCCAGCGAGACGTCGTCGCTGAGTTCGGCAAGATCATCGTTCCACCACGCAATGGGGGACATGCCCAGTTTGGCTTTCAAGTTTTAGCTCCGGTTTCTTGTTCACCCTCCCGTTGTGGGGAGGGTCGCTGCGAAGCAGCGAGGTGGGGTGCGGCGCCAGCCCCCCACCCGGACCTTCGGTCCGACCTCCCCACAAGGGGGAGGTAGGGGGCAGCGCTGACTTAGCATCAATCGCCAATAGTCTGCATCTGCCGCTTTTCGTCATAGGCCTTGCGGGCTGCGTTGACCTGCGGCCGTGCGGAGACTTCCGGCACCGCGACATCCCACCAATGGCCGCCGGCATCGGTGGAAATCAGCGGGTCGGTGTCGATGACCAGCACGGTGGTGCGGTCGTTGGTTTTCGACTTTTGCAGCGCGGTCTCCAGGCCGGTGATCGACGGCACCTTCTCGGCAATAGCGCCCATGCTGGCCGCATGCGCCGCGAAGTCGATGTCGGGCAAGATCTCGTGGCGCGCGTCCTTCAGGAGGTTGTTGAAGTTGGCGCCGCCGGTGGCCATCTGCAGCCGGTTGATGCAGCCATAACCCCTGTTGTCGAGCACCACGATGGTCAGCTTCAGGCCAAGCATCACCGACGTGGCGATTTCGGAATTCATCATGAGGTAGGAGCCGTCCCCGACCATTACGACGACCTCCTGGTCGGGCTTGGCCATCTTGGCGCCGAGCCCGCCGGCAATCTCGTAGCCCATGGTCGAGAAGCCATATTCGCCATGGTACGAGCCGGGCGCGCCCGCCTGCCAGAGTTTATGCAGTTCGCCCGGCAGGCCCCCCGACGCATTCAGCAAGGTCACGCCGGACCCCAGCGCGCGCTGCACGGCGCCGATCACCTGCGCATCCGAGGGGAAGGCGGCGTTGGTCGACGCCGTCACCTTGGAGGCTTCGGCCTGCCAGGCCTTCTTGCCCCGGGTCGCATTGTCGGTCCATGTCGCCGGTGCTTTCCAGCCCCCCAGCGCCGCACCGAGTTCGACAAGCCCTTCGGCCGCGTCGGCGACCAGCGGCAGCGCACGATGCTTGCCGGCATCGAAAGGCTGCACGTTGAGTCCGATGATGGTCTTGCCGGAATTCTTGAACAGCGCCCATGAGCCGGTGGTGAAATCCTGCAGGCGGGTGCCGATCGCCAGCACGACATCGGCCTCTTCCGCCAGCCGGTTGGCCGCGGACGTGCCGGTGACGCCGACTGCCGCCATGTTGAGCGGATGTGTGTCGGGCAGCGAGGATTTGCCGCCTTGCGTCTCGCAGACCGGAATGCCGGCGCTCTCGGCCAATTTCGCCAGTTCATCCGAAGCCTGCGAATACAGCACGCCGCCGCCGGCGATGATCAGCGGTTTTTTCGCACCCTTCAGCGCGGTGACCGCCGCCGCCAATTCATGCCGGTCCGGACGCGGCCGGCGCTGGTGCCAGACGCGCTCGGCGAAAAAGCTCTCGGGATAGTCATAGGCCTCGGCCTGCACGTCCTGGCAGAGCGACAGCGTCACCGGGCCGCATTCCGCCGGATCGGTCAGCACCTGCATGGTCCGCGCCAATGCCGGGATGATCTGCTCGGGACGGGTGATGCGGTCGAAATAGCGCGACACCGGACGGAAGCAGTCATTGACCGTCGCTGTGCCGTCGGAAAAGTCCTCGGCCTGCTGCAGCACCGGGTCGGGAATGCGGTTGGCGAAGACATCGCCCGGCAAAAACAGGACGGGCAACCTGTTTACATGGGCGAGCGCCGCCGCCGTCACCATGTTGAGCGCACCGGGGCCGATCGATGAGGTCGCGGCCATGAAACGGCGGCGGAAATTGGCCTTGCCATAGGCGATCGCCGCATGCGCCATCGCCTGCTCATTGTGGGCGCGGAAGGTCGGCAATTCGTCGCGCAGCTGGTACAGCGCCTCGCCGATGCCGGCGACATTGCCGTGACCGAAGATCGCCCACACACCGCCGAAGATGGGCACTCGTCTGCCGTCGATCTCGGTCATCTGCTTGCTCAGAAAGCGGGTCAGCGCCTGCGCCATCGTCAGGCGGATTGTCTTGCTCATGGTGTTTTCCTCCGCAGTCCTCTTGCCGCGCCTTTATGCTGCTTTACGGCCACGCGCGGCAAGCCACGCTTCGGTCAACTGTTCGAAGCGCGCGGCCATGTCGGCGATAGCCTCGTCATCCGTCATCTTGCCCGCCAGCCATTGTTCGGCGGCGTGGACGAAGATGGTGCGGCCGACGGCAAAGCCCTTGACGATCGGCGCCTTGGCGGTGGCGGCAAAGGCCGCTTCCAGTTCGTCCTGCGGCGCTTCGAGACCCAGCAGCACGACGCCACGACACCAGGGATCGTGCTTCAGGATCACCGCTTCGATCTTGGCCCAGGCGCCGGCCGACGCCTGCGGTTCGAGCTTCCACCAGTCCGGCTTGATGCCAAGCGCATAGAGTTCTTCCAGGGCGCGCGGGATCGTCGTGTCATCGAGCTTGCCGTGCTTGCCGGCGATGATCTCGACCAGAAGCTCCCGGCCGACCTTCCGCGCGGCTTCGAACAGCGAGCGCAGCTTCTGCTGCTGCTCTTCCTTGAGCTCTGCCGGATCGTCGGGGTGATAGAAGCACAGGCATTTGATGCAGTGGTCGACCGGCCATTCCACCAGTTGCGAGCCGATGTCCTGCGAGAACTCGAAGCGCAGCGGCCGCGAGCCCGGCAGTTCGACGGGACGGCCGAGCCAGGCAAAGGGGTGGCGGGCGAATTCGAACATCGCCTCGCGGCCATGCTTCTCGTCGATCAGCATGCCATAGCCGTCGCGGCCGGCGGCGACTTTTACCGCGGCCTTGACCGCCAGCACCTTGAAGTCGCGGATGCGCGCCGGGTCGGCGCCGGTCCTGGCGGCGACGTCCTCGAGCTGCACACGGTGGTCGCAGGCGAGCGCCATCATCGAGGGGATATCGCGGCGGCGGGTCGTCGCCCAATGGATGTGGTTGATCGCCTCGTCCTTGCGCAGAGCGAGATCCTTGCTGCCGTTCTTGAGGAAGAACTGCAATTCCTCGAAGGTCGGATATTCCGGCGCGCAGAGCAGCCGCGACACGGCAAAGGCGCCGCAGGCATTGGCCCAGGTCGCCGCTGTCGCATGATCTTCGCCACCCAGCCAGCCGCGCAGGAAACCGGACATGAAGGCATCGCCCGCGCCCAGCACATTATAGATCTCGATCGGAAAGCCCTTGCCGACGATACCGTCTTCCAGATCGTCGCTGATCGGCCCGTCATAGACGATGCAGCCCATGGCGCCGCGCTTCAGTACGATGGTTGCGTTGGACAGCGCGCGGATCGTCTTCAGCGCGCTCAGGCAATCGTCGGCGCCCGAGGCGATCATGATCTCTTCCTCGGTGCCGACGATGAGGTCGCAATCGGGCAGCACCGTCTTCAGCTGGGCCGAGACGCGGTCGGATTTGACATAGCGCTCAAAACCCTCGGCATGCCCTGCGAGTCCCCAGAGGTTGGGGCGGTAGTCGATGTCGAACACCACCTTGCCGCCCCTGGCCTTGATGATGCGGATCGCCTTGCGCTGGGCGGCGTCGCTGTTGGGTCGGGAAAAATGCGTGCCGGTGACGACGATGGAACGGGCCGAGGCGATGAAGGCTTCATCGATGTCTTCTTCGGCGAGCGCCATGTCGGCGCAGTCGCTGCGATAAAAGATCATCGGCGAGACGCCTTCGCTCTCGACCGAAAGCAGCACCAGAGCCGTCAGCCGTTCCTTGTCGGTCTTCAGCCCGTCGACATTGACGCCTTCGCGCCGCAGCTGCTCGCGGATGAAGCGGCCCATCTGCTCGTCGCCGACGCGGGTGAGCAGCGCCGAGCGCAGGCCTAGTCTCGCCGTGCCAACCGAGATGTTGGCCGGGCAGCCGCCGACCGATTTGGCAAAGGAGGTGATGTCCTCCAGCCGCGAGCCGATCTGCTGGCCGTAAAGGTCGACGGAAGCGCGACCGATGGTGATGACATCGAGCGTCGCCTGTTTGGCGTCCACGGCTTCGCTCATTGGAACCTCCCGTCGGTCTTGTTGTCTTGAGCAACGTAGTTGGGGGACACGCGCGAGCGGCAGCGTGGCGCCGGGAATATGAAATAATAATTCCAATCCATAGTCAATATGGAATGAGCATTCCTTCCTTTAAAAGTGCCGAAGAGCGATGGCTGCTGGAGACTTAGGATGGAGACCCGTTACCGCGCAACCAGATGTGGATCGAGACGAGTTTGAGGGGGAAAGCCGCCAGCCGACAAAACGATTCGGTTATGAAAAAGCACGCCAGACCACACTCCCAAGGTCGGGAGAGTAGCGGGCGATGATAGCCTCCTGATCATTTTCCTGCGTCAGAGTTACCTGCTTCCCAGTAGCGTCACCTAGCAATCGCACAAAGCGGTCAAGGTGCTCAATCTCAGTTTCTCCGCTGACTTGCCTAGGATCGAAGTCGAACTCGATTTCGACAACGGTGAAGAAGTGACATGCAAGCTGGATTGGCCCGACGTAAAAAGAAAGTAGGCTGTCTGTTTCGCTTTCCAGGGCGGCTTCGACCCCCAATGGCATCGATTCGATCTTGCCGGAGACACTGAAATTGGCAGGCGGGGTCCATTCGAGGAGGATGTCCCAGACGGCCTGCCAATCTGCCTCAGACGTGTTCAGAACGTAGATATCTCGCCATGAGCCGTCCCAGCGAAATCCGATGCGATCTGTTCCCAATTCATGCATGAACCATTCTCGATGAACTTCGGTTCTAGCATGGCATACGGGATGATCCCTTTCCACAGATCCCAAGTCCGCATTTTCCGGACGGAAAACCGCTTCACGCCTTTTTCTGGGATTGCCTAGACCTTGCGCTTCTTTCCGGTGCTGCGCCGCTTCTCGCCGACGCCGACGGTGAGCGCCATGGCCAGCGCCATGGTGGCCGACAGCGAGCGGAAGCCGGCGAAATCGGCCTCGGCGACTTCGAACCAAACCTTGGCGAACTGCGCTAGTGGCGAAAACGAACTGTCGGTGATGGCGACGATCGGCACGCCCTGTTCGGAAATGGTGCGGGCTTCCTCGATGGTGGCCGGTGCGTAGGGCGAGAAGCTGATGGCGATGACGGCGTCGGCCGGGGTGGCGAAGGCGACCATTTCGGCATTGAGGCCGGCGGCGGATTCGATCAGCTGGTTGCGGATCTTCAGTTTGCCCAAGGCATAGGCGATATAGCTTGCCACCGGGTAGGAGCGCCGCTTGGCCAGGACATAGATGGTCTCGGCCTTGGCCAGCAGCGAGATCGCGTCTTCCAGATGCGCCTCGTCGAGCGTTCGCGAAATATCGTTGAGCGAAGTGCTGGCGGCGGCGACGAAGCCGTCGAAGATGGCTCGGTGTCCAGCACCCGCATCGGCCTTGGCGCGCAGCGCCTGAAGGCGTTCGTCATAAGAGGAATTGCGCTCGCGCAGCCGCTCGCGAAACACCTGCTGCAAGCTGGTGAAGCCGTCAAAGCCTAGTTGCTGGGCAAAGCGGATCAGGGTGGACGGCTGCACGCCCGCCGAAGCAGCGATGCTGGCGGCGGTGCCGAAGGCGATGTCATCAGGGTTGTCGAGCGCGTAGGCGGCGATCTGGGCGATGCGCTTGGGCAAGGTTTCACGGCGATCGAGGATCGTGGCGCGCAGCGTCTCGAAGTCGCGAGGTACCCGTTCGTCCATCGTCGCCCCGTCCAAGCTCACCTAAAGCGCGTCGCGGTGAAACGGATGTGCGATGCGCTTTAAGTCTTTGTTTTGATGCATGCCGTTGTCCCAGAACCGCGGCACACTTCTGGGCGACATGCATTAGAGCATGATGCCGAAAAGTGTGCAGCGGTTTTCGGACGACATCATGCTCTCTTTAACCCAAGTGACGTCCTCTCTGCCCCATCATAGCGAGCCTGCGCAAGAAGGCCATAAAAAATGAGGCAGACATTCCATTCGGAGAAGAAATGGACTAATTCATCCATCGATCGCTTAAGGTATTGGGAGAAAGAAATGGTCGGCGTTGGTCTTATTGGCACGGGTTTCATGGGCAAATGCCACGCCATTGCGTGGAGCGCCGTCGGCGCCGTCTTTCCCGATGTCGCCAAGCCGAAGCTGGTCCATCTCGGCGAGGTCAACGAGGAGCTGGCCAAGCGCAAGGCCGGTGAGTTCGGCTTCGCCAAGGCGTCGGGCGACTGGCGTGCCGTCGTCAACGACCCCGAGGTCGATATCGTCTCGCTGACCACGCCCAATCAGTTCCATCCGGAGATGGCCATCGCTATTCTCGAAGCCGGCAAGCATCTGTGGTGCGAGAAGCCGATGGCGCCGAGCTTTGCCGAAGCAGCGGCGATGGCGGCCGCGGCGAAGAAGTCCGGCAAGGTCGCAGCGCTTGGCTACAACTACATACAGAGCCCGGCCATCCGCCACATCGGCGCGCTGCTCGAGGAAAAGATCATCGGCGAGGTCAACCATCTGCGCATCGAGATGGACGAGGACTTCATGGCCGACCCCGAAGCGCTGTTCTTCTGGAAGCATGAGGCCGCATCCGGCTATGGCGCGCTCGACGATTTCGCCGTGCATCCGCTGTCGCTGGTCTCGACGCTGTTCGGCCGCGTCGCAAAAGTCATCTGCGACATGGCCAAACCCTATGTCGACCGCAAGCTGGCCAGCGGCGGCCGCCGTGCGGTGGAGACCTACGACATCGCCAGCGTTTTGATGCATCTGGAAAACGGCATTGCCGGCACGCTGCTGGTCAACCGCTCGGCCTGGGGCCGCAAGGGCCGCATCGCCATACAGATTTTCGGCTCCAAGGGATCGATCCTGTTCGACCAGGAGCGGATGAACGAAATCCAGCTCTACGTCACCGCCGATCGCCCGACCGAACAGGGCTACCGCACCATATTGGTGGCGCCGCACCACAAGCCTTACGACGCCTTCCTCCCGGCGCCGGGCCATGGGCTCGGTTTCAACGACCTCAAGATCATCGAGTGCCACGAATTGCTGACGCGGCTTGCCGGCAAGCCGGCACGGGTCATCGAATTTGCCGAAGGGCTGGAGATCGAGCGCACCGTGCACGCGATGGCGAGGTCGTTCGAGGAAGAGCGCTGGGTGGATGTGCGGTAAACCCGCTCGCTTCAGCCGCCAGCGACAGCGTTCGCCTCCCAGCCACTGACCCAGACCTGGCGCAGGCGATCGCCTTCGCCTTTGAAGCGCAGCCCGGTCGCTCGGCAGTCGGCGATGCGGTCGCTGCGGAAATTGCGGATCGCCTGGCGCAGTTCACACCAGGCGACGATGTTGGCGGTTTCTGAATAGTAGATCAGCGCGATCGGACGGATCAGCCGCTCGGAGGCGCGGCCGATTTCGTCGCGATAGGACAGGTCGAGCTTTTCCTCGTCGCGGATTGCGCGGCGCACCAGCGCCAGATCGATGGTGCCGATTGCCGGCGCAGCGAACCCCCAGACATGCAGTGCGTTGGCGTCGAACGCCTGGCGTAGTGGCGGCGGCACGGCGCCGGCGATCTTGGCGCTGACGCGCTTGGCCGCCTGCTTGAGTTCGCTGTCTCCCGTGCGCTCCAGCAGCGCCAGCGACAGGACGATCGCTTCCATCTCCTCGATCGAAAACATCAGCGGCGGCAGGTCGAAGCCGGGCCGCAATATATAGCCGATACCGCGCCCGCCTTCGATCGGCACGCGCATCGCCTGCAGTGCGGCGATGTCGCGATAGATCGAACGCATCGTGACTTCCAGCTGCCCGGCGATCATGGCTGCCGTCACCGGCTGCCGCGCCAGCCGCAGGATCTGGATAATCTCGAACAGCCGCGACGCCTTGCGCATTTCCTCTCCCTGATGAACGCTACTGACACATCCCCGTCAGTTGGGATGATTTATTGGACTGCCTATCGGGTTGAAAATCAACGAATTCCTCAACGGCACCCCAGCAGGAAGCGACAGGCAACTGACATGAGCTACGCGGAAAATCTCTGGCTGTTCTTTATCCTGCTGTCCGGCATCATCATCTTGCCCGGCATGGACATGCTGTTCGTGCTGGCCAACGCGCTCACCGGCGGCCGCGACCGGGGCCTCGCCGCCACCGGCGGCATCATGGTCGGCGGCATCGTGCACACGCTGAACGGCGCCATCGGCGTCGGCCTGCTGATGCATTTCGTGCCGATCCTGTACAAGCCGCTGCTGATAGCCGGCGCCGCCTACATGGCCTTCATCGGCATCTCGCTGATGCGCAGTTCCATCACCGTCAGCCATGGCGGGCCCGCCGGCAGCCGCACGGCCTGGAAGGCCTTTCGCCGGGGACTGGTGACCTGCCTGATCAACCCGAAGGCCTATCTCTTTATATTTGCCGTCTATCCGCAGTTCCTGAAGCCGGATTACGGCCCGATCTGGATTCAGGCGACGGTCATGGGCTTGCTGACTATGCTGACGCAGGCCGCCATCTATGGCGGGCTCGCCATCACCGCCGGCCGCAGCCGCAATCTGCTGGTGGCCAACCCGCGGGCGACCGCTTTTGGGGGCCGGGCGGCCGGACTGCTGCTGTTTGCGGTCTCGGTGTTTACGGCATGGGAAGGGTTGAGGGCGGCGTGATCCCAATCAAGCGATGACGCCGCGTTTCTTCGCCTCGGTGCGGCGCTTGCGGATCACTGTCCCGGTCTTTTCGTCGTCGAGGGCGGCAGCTACCCCGTCCGCGAGACCGATGACGTCATGACCGCCTCACGCCCTCGCCCAAGACGACGAGAAGCTCGTCCAATTGGTCGAACGTATCGCCCATCGCATCCGCCGCCCCGGTACCGGCCGCGTCGAGAGCCTCCTTCGAGGGATAGAGTTCGTGCATGACCAGCAGCGTCTTGCCACCCTTTTCCTCGAAGGTCAGCGTGGTGACGGGTCCACCGTCACCACCTTCCTCATTGGTCCAGACGAGGCGTGAGTGGGGTGTCACTTCGATATACCTGCCGAAGAATTCGTGAAGGTCCGAGGCGTCGTGGCCGAACACCAGGCGGTACGTGCCTCCGGTACGAGCATCCATCTCGCATGAACGCAGGAACATGCCCATCGACTTCGGCACCCACCACTGCTTGAACAGCTCGGGCTTGGTCCACGCCTCGAACACGATGCGCGCCGGACCGTTGACTGTTCGCGTGACGACCAGCTCCCGTTCGGACTTCCGTTCGACCGTGGTGCGGCTGTTCGTGGGCTCACTCTCGGTTCTTTGGCGCATCGGCTTTCTCCTTCCGTTTCAATTCCTCGACAACCTTGTCCAACTCGTTGAAGCGTGCGTCCCAGAGCAGGCGGTGCCGCTCGATCCAGGCCGCCTCTTCCTCCAGTCCGCGCAGGCCGAGCTTGCAGGTCCGCACGCGGCCAACCTTCTGCGTGGTGACGAGCCCCGCCTGCTCCAGGACGCCGACGTGCTTCTTCATGCCCGTGAGGGTCATGTGGAACTTTCCGGCAAGCTCGGTGATCGAAGCGTCTGCGCGTCCGAGCTGCTCCAGAACGCCACGCCGGGTGGCGTCCGAGAGCGCGGCGAACGAGGAATCCAAGTCGGTATACTGAACCATACGGTTCAGTATTTAGCAGACCGGTTGCCGGGGTGCAAGGGGAGCCGCAGCGTCCTTCCCGCGCATCGCCTCGTATCAGGCGGCGCCCGGCCGGTTCTCCATCATGGCGCGGCGGGCTGAGCGGCGCCATTCTACGGCGCCGGCGAGGCCGTGCAGCACCGTCTCTGTGGTCGCCCAGTCGATGCAGCCATCTGTGATGCTCTGGCCATAGACGAGCGGCTTGCCTGATACCACGTCCTGCCGGCCGGCGACGAGATTGCTCTCGATCATGACGCCGATGATACGCTCGTCCCCTGCTGCCACATGGCCGGCGACATCGGCCGCCACCTTCGGCTGGTTCTCCGGCTTCTTGCTCGAGTTCGCGTGGCTGACATCGATCATCAGACGGGGGGCGACGCCGATGCGGGCAAGTTCGACCGAGGCCGCCTCGACGCTCGCCGCATCGTAATTCGGCTGAACGCCGCCGCGCAGGATGACGTGGCAGTCCTCATTGCCGGTAGTAGTCGCAATGCCGCTGCGTCCGCCCTTGGTCACCGCCATGAAATGATGCGGCTGGGCGGCGGATTTCACCGCCTCGGCGGCGATCCTGAGATTGCCGTCGGTGCCGTTCTTGAAGCCGACCGGGCAGGACAGGCCGGAAGCCAGTTCGCGGTGGATCTGGCTCTCGGTGGTGCGCGCGCCGATGGCGCCCCAGGCGACGAGGTCGGCAATGTATTGCGGCGTCGTCATGTCGAGAAATTCGGTGGCCGAGGGCAGGCCGAGATTGTTGACCGCCGACAGCACGTTGCGCGCCATCCGCAGCCCCTTGTCGATGTTGAAGCTGCCGTCGAGATCGGGATCGTTGATAAGGCCCTTCCAGCCGACAGTCGTGCGCGGCTTTTCGAAATAGACCCGCATGACGATCTCCAACCGGTCGGACAGGGTCTCGCGCAGCGCCACTAGCCGGCTGGCATAGTCAACGGCGGCGACCGGGTCGTGGATCGAACACGGGCCGACGATGACAAGCAGCCGGTCGTCGGTGCCGTTCAAGATGGCATGGGTGGCGTTGCGTGATGCGCTCACGGTGCGCGTTGCCGTCAGCGTGCGCGGGATCTCCCGCATCACCTCGTCCGGCGTACTCAATTCTCGGATTTCCTTGACCCGAAGATCGTCTGTGGTGGTCAACACGGCTTTCTGCTCCTGTTTTTAGGAGACCTGCCGGCTGATACAAAAAAGCCGCCAGGTCTGGCGGCTGTTCGGACTTGTTGCTGCAATCTTCAGATCGAGCGCAATCCTCCCGCCGCCAGCGAGCTCGTAAAGTACCAATAGGTGGCGGTCAGGTTGATCATGAGGCTCATATAGTCGATGCCGAGGCGCTTGTCACGTCTCTGATCGCGCTACGCATTGTCCCAGTCTGAGATGTGCTCCTGGCCCTGCGGAAACCAGATGCCGCGCCGAAGGAAGTTGGCTCCGTCAATATTGGGTAAGACGTGATTCTGGTCGAGATCGTTCATGTCCTTGATGACCTCGATACGGATGACTTTCTCGGGGGACCGAAGGCAAATCCGAAGAGTTGCAGGGCGTCAGCTTCCGACCGCGCGGTGATGCCGACGCTAGGGGACCGTCTGGTGTAATCAAGTGAGAATGCATTCAATGTCCTCTTGAGGGCGCATCTGTAGCTGCTCCTGGCGCTCATGCCGTCCATGCATCGAAGAGTTCAAGCCCTAAGCCTTCGAAATGTTTCGTATTGCGCGTTGCCAAGGTGAGCTCGTGCGCAATTGCAGTGGCTGCGATCAGGCCGTCCATCGACGATAGACCACGACCGCGGCGCTTGCCAAAACCCATCAGGTCGCCCCAGGCCAAGGCAACCGCATCGTCCACCGGCAAAACCCGCTGTTCGAAGCGCTGGGGCAGGTCCCGGGCGAGCCATTCGGCCAGCGCCTCGCGTTTGCGGCCCTCATCCATCAGAGAGACGCCGCGCCGGATCTCGGCGATCGACACTACGCTGATGAAGGAGCGGTCCTCATCAAGCTCGTCCAGCCAGCCCAGGACACGTGCGTCAGGCGCTAGCCTCGTCACCTCGGACAGGACATTCGTGTCGAGCAGCAGTCTCACGGCGGCAGGTCACGCGGTTCGTCGCGCTGACGTTCAATCTCGAGATCGGCGCCGCGCAGCGGCGAGTCCAGCAGGAACTCGGCAAGCGTACCCTTGCGTGCGATCTTGCGCTGCCATTCCTCGGCCGAGACGACAACCACGCTTGGTTTGCCGTTCTTGGTGATCGTCTGCGGCGAGGACTGTGCGCGCTCGATGACCTCGGAGAGCCGGGCTTTTGCCCCGGCAACCGTCCAGTTGGTGTCTTTGGATGACGTTAGCATCGCATGCTCGTGACTAGCCTGACTATCATGACTATGTGGGAATGGCGATGTTGCTGCAACAGGGTTTGAGGCTACTCCGGCGAGGTCCCCGCGACGTTCTGGTCGTAGTCAACCAGCGAGCCGGTCATGACACCGGATTGCGGGCTGGCCATGTAGCTGATCAGCCGCGCCAGTTGGTCGGGCTTCACCAGTTTGCCCATGGGCTGGCCGGCCTCTGCCTTTGCCAGCCAGTCGTCGGAGGCACCGTGCCATTTCTTCTGCACGATGTCCTCGCCCTCGGTGTCCATCCAGCCCGGCAGCACGGCGTTGCAGCGGATGCGGTTGAAACGATAGGCGTTGGCGACGTTCTTGGTCAGCGTCGCCAGCGCACCCTTGCTCGAGGAATAGGGCGCCAGGAAGGACTGGCCGCAATGCGCCGACATAGACAGCACGTTGACGATCGAGCCCGGCGCCTTCTGGTCCAGGAGATGGGCCACCACGCCCTGCATCAGGAAGAACGGGCCGCGCACGTTGGTCTGGAAAATCTGGTCGAAGGTCTCCTCGGAGGTTTCGACCAGCGACCCGCGCGCGGAGGTGGCTGCGGCGTTGACCAGCGCGTTGATGGTGCCGAAATGCGAGACGGCGGTGGCGACGGCACGCTTGCAGTCGGCCACCTTCGAAACGTCGGCGCTGATGAAGATCGCGTCGACGCCGGCGTTGTTGAAGTGGGCGACCGCCTTGTCGCCCTTCTCCTGCGAACGGCCGATGAGCGCCAGCGCCTTGCAGCCCTCGTCGGCCAGCGCTTCGGCGACGGCAAAGCCGATGCCTTGCGCGCCGCCGGTGACGATAGCGCGCGTGTTCGAATTGCGATCGGCGGATGTGCTCATCGCTCTGCTCCTGTGCCTTGGTTCCGGTTCTTACTTGTCGAGACGGACGGTCTTGCCTGATGTCGCCGACTTCAGCGCGGCATCGGCCAGCTTCAGCGCCACGAGGCCGTCGGCGCCGCTCGGCGATGCCTTCTTGCCCGAGGTTGCAGCAGTGATGAAAGCGGCAATCTCGATGGCGTAGGCGTCGAGATAGCGGGTCATGAAGAAGTCGTGCAGCGGCGGGCGCGTATAGCCCTTCTCATTGGCGACCTCGATCGACACAGGCCGCTGGTTTTCGGCGGCGACCATGCCCTTGGAGCCATGCACCTCGATGCGCTGGTCGTAGCCATAGGTGGCGCGGCGCGAATTGGAGATGACGGCCTGCTTGCCGGACGCGGTTTCGAGGATGACGCTGACCGAATCGAAATCGCCGGCCTCACCGATCTTCTTGTCGACCAGAACCGAGGCATGGGCGCTGACCGCGACCACCTCTTCGCCGAGCAGGAAGCGCGCCATGTCGAAGTCGTGGATGGTCATGTCGCGAAAGATGCCGCCGGAGCGCTTGATATAGTCGATCGGCGGCGCACCGGGATCGCGCGAGGTGATGGTGACCATCTCGACCTTGCCGATCGCGCCGTCGTCGATCGCCTTGCGCACGGCGGCGAAATGCGGATCGAAGCGGCGATTGAAACCGACCATCAGCGTCGCCTTGGCCTTGTCGACCACGGCCAGGCATTTCTCGACACGCTTGACGTCGAGGTCGATCGGCTTCTCGCAGAAGATCGCCTTGCCGGCCTTGGCGAAACGCTCGATCAGATCGGCATGGGTGTCGGTCGGCGTGCAGATGACCACGGCGTCGATGTCCTTGGCCTTCTCGATCGCGTCGATGGTGCGCACTTCGGCGCCATAGGCGGTTGCCAACTCGGTCGCCGCCTTTTCAAAAGCGTCGGCAACGGCCACCAGTCTGGCCTGCGGGTTGGAGCCGACGGCGCGGGCATGGACCTTGCCGATGCGGCCGGCACCGAGGAGGGCGAAACGAACAGTCATGGGGTATTTCCTCTAGGGGGATGGGTTCGAGAGAGTTGTGTCTCCACCTTCCTTTTGAGAAAGGTGGCAAGATAATTTTTCGAGCACGCCAGAAAACAGGATGACCATCCTGTTCAGGCCGCGAGTTCCGCCTCCCCGGTCTTGGCGCCGGTGATGTAGGAGACGATGTCGTTGCCGTCGGTGTTTTCCTTGCGCAGGTTGGCGACGATGCGGCCGCGCCGGAAGACGACGATGCGATCGCACAGGTCGAACACCTGGCGCATGTTGTGGCTGATCAGGATCAGCGGCTCGCCATTGTCCTTCAGCGTGCGGATGATGTTTTCGACCTGCGCCGTCTCCTGCACGCCAAGGGCTGCCGTCGGCTCGTCCATGATGATCAGCTTGGAGGCGAAGGTCGCGGTCCGGGCGATCGCAACGCACTGGCGCTGGCCGCCCGACATGTGGCGAATGGTGTTGGACAAATTGGGGATTTTCACTGCCGTGCGGATCAGCGCCGCCTCGGTCGCCTTGCGCATGTATTTGCGGTCGAGGATCGAGAACGGGCCGAGATTGAAAAGCACCTTTTCGCGGCCGAGGAACAGGTTCGACGGCACGTCGAGATCGTCGGCCAGCGCCAGGTTCTGGAACACGGTCTCGATGCCCGCCGTGCGCGCTTCGATCGGCCCGGCAAAATTCACTTCCCTGCCGTCGAACCAGATCTGGCCACTGGTGCGTTGCTCGACGGCGGTGATCTGGCGCACGAAGGTCGATTTGCCGGCGCCATTGTCGCCCATGATGGCGACATGCTCGCCCTTGCGCAGCTCGAAATTCGCGCCTTCCAGCGCGTGCACGCCGCCATAACGCTTGGTCAGGTTTTCGGTCTTCAGGACGATGTCTGTCGTGGAGATATCTGGCATGGTCAAGCCCTCAATGCCCGCATGCGCTGGCGCCATTGGTCGAGAACGACCGCGCCGACGATGATCACGCCCTTCACCATCTCCTGATAGTAGGCGTCGAGGCGCAGGAAGGTGAAGCCGGAAATGATGACGCCGAAGATCAGCGAGCCGATCACGGTGCCGACGATCGAGCCGCGGCCGCCCGACAAAGAGACGCCGCCGATGACCGCCATGGCGATGGCGTCGAGTTCGTACATGACGCCCATGCCGGACTGTGCCGTCAGGTTCTTGGAGGAGAGCACGACGGCGGCCAGCGCGGCGAGGATGCCGGCAATGACATAGACGAGGATCTTGTGGTTGGCGATCTTGATGCCGGACATGCGTGCGGCATCCTCGTTGGAGCCGATGGCGTAGCAGTGCTTGCCGTAGCGTGTGTAGGTCATGATCAGCTGGAACAGCACCGCCAGCGACAGGAAGATGATGACCGGCATCAGGCCCTTGCCGATACCAGCGAAACTTTCGGTCGGAAACGAGATCGGCTGACCCTTGGACCACCATTTGGCAATGCCGCGCGCGGTCACCATCATGCCGAGCGTGGCGATGAACGGCGGAATGCGCGTGTATGCAATCAAGGAGCCGTTGACGAGACCGGCGAGCAGACCGCAGCCGATGGCGACCAGCACCGGCACGATGACCGGCAGGTCGGTCCAGCCTTGCGCCAGGAACATCGCCTTGGGGTTGGGGTTACCGTTGACCGTCGCCACCTGGGCAAAACTCATGGCGATCATGGCGGTGGCGCCGACGATCGAGCCCGAGGACAAGTCGATGCCGCCGCAAATGATCACCTGCGTGACGCCGATGGCGATGATGCCGACGATCGACACCTGCAGGATGATGATCTGCAGGCGGGCCTCATTGAAGATCCCGGCGACGTTGTCGCGCGTGTTGAACAGGAAGCTGTCGCCAAGAAAGATGCGGCCGATCATTTCAAAGATGACGACCAGAATGACCAGCGCCAGGAAGACGTTGAATTCGGCCGGCCATGTCCGCCTCTTCGCGTCATAGCTGACCCCGCCGACGCCATGAGATGTCTGTGACATGTCTGTCCTCCGTGAGGCGGCATTTGCCCTCCCGCACGTAAGGGCGGTGAGGGAAACGGGAGCGGCGCGATTGATGCGCCGCTCCGTTAGTCGAACGAGTCGCCGGCTCAGTTCTTCTTCAGGAACTTGTCGATGTTGGCTGGCGTCACGAGTTGGAAGGGCACGTAGACCTTGTGCTCGACCTTCTCGCCCTTGGCGAGCTTCAGCGCTGCGTCCAGAGCGCCGGCGCCCTGGCCGGCCGCATCCTGGAACACGGTGGCATCGAGGTCGCCGGCCTGCATGGCGGCAAGCGCGTCCTGCGTGGCGTCGACACCGCCGACGACGACCGTCTTCATGTCGATGTTGGCGGCCTTCATCGCCTGGATGGCGCCGATGGCGCTTTCGTCATTGTTGGCGATGACGCCGTCGAACGGCTTGCCGGTTGACAGCCAGTTGGTCATCAGGTTCTGCGCTTCGTCGCGGTTCCAGTTCGAAGTCTGCTTGTCGATGATCTTGATGAAGCTGCACTCCGGCGTGGCGATCACCTCTTCGATGTCCTTGGTGCGCTGCACGGCGGCCTGGTTGGAAAGCTCGCCCATGATGACATAGACATTGGCCTCCTTCTTGCCGGCCTCGGTGAACAGGCGGCAGACTTCCTTGGTCTCGAGCGTGCCGGAATCGGCCTCGTTCGACGCGACGAAGGCCTGGTTGTCCGGCAGCGTGTCGACATTGACCGGCTGGCGGTTGACATAGACCAACGGGATCTTGGCGGCTGCGGCGGCGTCCGACATCGCCTGCGTGGCCGAGGTATCGACCGGGTTGACGATGATGGCGTCGACGCCCGAGGCGGCGAAGTTCTTGATCTGGTCGAGCTGCTTGGCGACGTCGTTCTGCGCGTCCTCGACCTGCAGTTCCACGCCGCTCATGCCCTTGGCCTGCTCGATCATGCCGTTGCGCAGCACGGTGAGGAAGTTGTCGTCGAACTTGGCCATCGACACGCCGACCTTGGCGGCAAAAGCGGACGAACTCATCAGCGCCGCAAAGGCGACGCCCAAAATCAGTTTCTTCATTGTGTTTCTCCTCCACATTGGTGTCCGGCTGCACCGATCTACCCGGAATCCCCGATAGCCCGAGGAATCTCTCCCTGATGCCTTCCTGTTCCGTATGGCGTTTTGTCCAAGGGATGGAACGCCAGGCTCCCAGTTTGAAACAGATGTTCCGGAACGAAAGAACCAAAATACCAATCTGATGAAATATTTATTCCATTTCTTCGCGAGACGTCAAGAGCGATTCCTAAGTCGGAAAGCGGATTTTCGGTCGCCGCGCCGCAATTTCACGTCGAATCAAGGCCGACAGCGGCCCAGGCCGAGTCTGAAGGCAGACTCTGATAGATTCTATCATCGCCGGGAGAGCCCACGCCGAACGGGTCGGCGCGGCAACGCGTTAGATATTTTCCGGCAGATAGATGTCGAAGGGCAGAAAGGTCTGGCCCGGCGCGTTGGCGGCGCCGGCCTCGATGGAATGCGCCATCAGGTCGACAAGCTCGCGGCACAAGGCGGCGAGCGGCGTCGAGATCACCATTGTCAGGATGTTGTCGGCGAGTGCCGCGCGCGATTCGGCGTTGATCTCGTTGCAGACGACCACCGGCATGTTTGCGGGCTTCGCTGCGCGCAGCGCCGAGACCGCGCCTTCCATGCCGCCGCCGGCGACATAGCAGCCGGCAATATCCGGATACCGCACCAGGAGATCGATCATCGCATCGTGGGTGACCTGGTTGGCTTCCAGATTGACCAGCGTTTCCATCACCGTGAAGTCCGGCGCATGTTCGCGGAAGAAGGAGCGAAATCCGATCTCGCGCAGTTCATGGCCGTGGAAGCGATGACTGCCGACGAAAAGGGCGACCTTGCCGGGGTTCTTTGCCGCCCTGGCGATCATCCAGGCCGCGGTGCGACCGACCTTGCGATTGTCGAGGCCGACATATCCCT
>NZ_JAMYQZ010000080.1:0-28927 GCF_040321145.1 Mesorhizobium sp. M0514 | reverse complement strand
CGGCGGACAAGAAAACTGTCACCCATGCTATCGGTCCATTCTGTTACCTATCTATCCGGTTCGGACACCGGCATCCTCTCCCCGTATAGTGACGGGGAGAGGGGCGCGGTCATCGCCGTTTCGCCAATCGCCAACGCCGCAGGATTGAGGCTGCCCTTCATTCCCTGCCCGGCACCACCAACACCTTGACCTCGCCGGGCGCTGCCGGATTGGCGATCACCGAGGCGGCTTCCTCCAGGCCGACCTGCCTTGAGATGAGCTTGTCGATCTCGATTGCGCCGGACGCGACAAGGTCCGCCGCCCGCCTGTGGGTGAAGGGATTGATGAACGAGCCGAGAACCTTCAGCTCGCGAAACAGGATGTCGAACGGTTCGAAGGGCACTTTCACGCCTTGCGGCATCACGCCGACGATCACCACCGTGCCGCCGGACTTCGCCAGCCGCATCGATTGTTCGACGGTATCGGGGACACCGGCGCATTCGAGCACCACGTCGGCCCCGCCGGGCACAAGGCCGGCTGGGCCGGCGATCGCCTCGATCGGGTCGACCGCGCTTGGGTCGACCGTCGCCGTTGCACCGAGCTCTTCGGCGAGCGCACGGCGGGAGGCCTGCCGCGTCGACAGGATGATGGTCGCCGCTCCTGCGAGCCTCGCCAATTGCACGGTAAGCAGGCCGATGACGCCGCCACCAAGCACCACCACGGCAGCGCCGGGTCTGATTCCGGCGAGGTCGACAGCGTGCAGGCAGCAGGCCAGCGGCTCGCAGAAGGCGCCATGCGTTGGCTCGAGGTTCGCAGGCAGAAGAAAGGCCTGGCTCTGCGGCATCACGACATAGTCGGCGAAGCCGCCGTCGCGATGGATGCCGATGGCCCTGAGATTGCTGCACAAATTGACCCGGCCAGCCCGACAATGACTGCAGCGTCCGCAGAAGATGTTGGGATCGCCGGTAACACGGTCACCGATGGCGATGCCGGAAACCGCATCACCGACAGCCTCCACGATGCCGCAGAATTCGTGACCAAGCGTCACCGGCGGGCTCGAAGGGAATTCGCCGTGGAGGAGGTGACGGTCGGTGCCGCAAACGCCGCAGGCTTCGACGCGCACCAGAACGTCCTGCGGTCCCGCAACAGGCTTGTCGACCTCCCGTACCGCAATGCTGCCCACGGCTTCCAGGCGCACGGCTCTCATAACATCCTCACTCAGGTTCTCAGTGTTCACACATCAGTTGAAGTTCGGCGGCTGCGACAGGTCGGTCGCCGGCGCCGCCGGCTTGGCGGGCGGCGTCTCGCCGAAATTCGGCGGCTGCGAGAGATCGTTCGACGGTGGCGCCGCGAGTGATGGGCCACCGTTGGCTGGTGGTGGTGTGCCGAGAGGCGCAAGGCCTGGCATATCAGGCAAGTTGATCTCGATCGTTCCCGGATCGACGGCCGCACCCTTGTAGCGCATGACCATTTGCGGGAAGGCGATGGTCAGCCCGATCATGATCACCTGGATGCAGACGAAGGGCACGGCGCCCCAATAGATCTGGCCGGTGGTCACCGGCGCGATCTGCTTGCCGGTGAGGCGATCGAGATAGGGCACGCGCGCGGCGACAGAGCGCAGGTAGAACAGCGCAAAGCCGAAAGGCGGGTGCATGAAGCTTGTCTGCATGTTGACGCCGAGCAGCACGCCGAACCAGATCAGGTCGATGCCGAGCTTATCGGCAGCCGGCGCCAAGAGCGGCACGATGATGAAAGCGAGCTCGAAGAAATCGAGGAAGAAGGCGAGCACGAAGACCAGGATGTTGACGCCGATCAGGAAGCCGACCTCGCCGCCCGGCAGCGACGTCAACAAATGCTCGACCCAGACATGGCCGTTGACGCCGTAGAAGGTCAGCGAGAACACCCGCGCGCCGATCAGGATGAACAGCACGAAGGAGGAAAGCCTGGTCGTCGACGCGAGCGCCTGCTTGATGACATCCAGCGACAACCGCCCCTTCATTGCCGCCATCGCCAGGGCGCCAACCGCGCCCATGGCGCCGCCCTCCGTCGGGGTGGCGATGCCGAGGAAGATGGTGCCCAGCACCAGGAAGATCAGTGCCAGAGGCGGGATCAAAACGATGATCACCTGCTGCGCCAGCCTGGACATCATGTTGATGTTGAGGCCCTTGTCGGCGATCGCCACGATGTAGATGAGGATCACGCCGATGCTGGCGCCAAGGATATCGGCATTGTCGCCATGCGCCGGCGCGAGATAGCGATAGGCCGCATAGGAAGCCGCGACTGCCACCAGCAGTGCCGCGAGCAGCGACAGCACGCCGTGGCCAAGCGTGCGGGCCGCCAGCGGCAACGCCGGCATCGAGTTCGGCCGGACGATCGACATGATCAGGATGTAGAGCGTGTAAAGGCCGGTCAGCACAAGGCCGGGGATCAGCGCGCCGGCATACATGTCGCCGACCGAGCGGCCGAGCTGGTCGGCCAGAACGATCAGCACCAGCGACGGCGGGATGATCTGCGCCAGCGTGCCGGATGCCGCGATGACGCCCGATGCCAGCCGGCGGTCATAGCCGTAGCGCAGCATGATCGGCAGCGAGATAAGTCCCATGGCGATGACCGACGCCGCCACGACGCCGGTGGTTGCTGCCAGCAACGCACCGACGAAGATCACCGCATAGGCAAGGCCGCCGCGAACCGGGCCGAACAGCTGGCCGATCGTGTCGAGCAGGTCCTCGGCCATGCCGGATCGTTCGAGCACGATGCCCATGAAGGTGAAGAACGGGATCGCTAAGAGCGTGTCGTTCGACATCACCCGGCTGCCGTAGAAATTGTCGGGCAGCGCATGCAGCAGCGGCCACGCCAGGTTGATCGAGCCGCCCGAATAGGGCGACAGCACAACGCCGATGAAGAAGAACATCAGGCCGTTTGCGGCGAGCGAGAAAGCGACGGGATAGCCGATCAGCAGGAAGATGATCAGAGAGGCGAACATGATCGGCGCCATGTTCTGGGCGATGAACTCGATCATAGGCGCGCCTCCTGGGCGAGCGCCTTGGCTTCTTCGGCAAGGGCTTTCGCCTCGAGCTCGGCCTGTTCGTGCACCGAGATGAACGGATTGGGATCGTCCATGTCGCCGCGCATGATGGCGATCTTCTTTATGATCTCGGAGATGCCCTGCAGCGCCAGCAGAAAGAAGCCGACGAGAAGGATCGCCTTGGCCGGCCAGATGATCAGGCCGCCGGAATTGTTCGACATTTCGCCGCTGCGGAACGACAGCGACACGTAGGGGACAAAATAGATCACCATCAGCGTTACGAACGGCATCAGGAAGAAGACATGACCGAGCAGGTCGATCCAGTGCTGCACGCGGCGCGACCACATGCCGTAGACGATGTCGATGCGGATATGGTCGTTCTGCTTCAGCGTATAGGCGGCGGCCAGCATGAAGGCGGCGCCGAACAGGTACCACTGCAGTTCCAGCCAGGCATTCGACGAGACGTCGAAGACCTTGCGGATGATGGCATTGGCGGCGCTGACCAGGATTGCCAGCAGGATCAGCCACGATATCCACCGGCCGATGAACTCGTTCATACGGTCAATCGTTCTGGATAGAGCGAGCAGCCCTGCCATGCATTTCCTCCCTGAGGTCGAAGGCGCGCCGGCTCCCCTATTTTCCATCGCGCCGCTGTGGCCCAACGGTATGCCGTGCGTGGTTCGGCGGGTCAACATGGCATGGGCGCGATCAACGCCGTCGTGACGGGAGGCAGGGGCTAAAGTGCCGACCGGCTGCTGCGTCATGCACCAAAGTCTGACAGCGGATGCGGCGATCAGGCGATCTTCTGCTGGTCGCGGCCAGGACCGATCAGCACAAGTGCCGCGACCAGGAACAGATACATCCAACCATCGCGCCATTCGATCGGGAAATAGCCCGCCCATAGCGATTCGGCCATGCCGAAGGCGGCCGCACCGAGCGCGGCCCGAGGCGGCGAGAGATAGCCGCCCACCGCCGTCACGAACAGGATTTTCAGCCCGTAGACGAGGCCGGAGCCGAAGCTGACATTGCCGTAGTAAAGGGCGGCCATGATTCCGGCCAGCGCGGCGCAGAAACCGCCGAACAGCACCGCATGCCGGAACACTGCGCGCACGTCCACGCCGCACATGGCAGCCGCTTTGGGATCGTCGGAGACGGCGCGCCAACGGCGACCGAAGCCCGAGCGGGCAAACGCCCATGCAGCGAGCATGATGGCCGCCAGAACCACCGCGCAATCGATGAGCTGGATCAGCGTCAGCGTCGCCTGGAAGCCGGCATCCTGAGCGAAGACAATGGGTTGCGCCAGCATCGGCGGCAGCCACCAATCATGCGTGTCGGCGGCGATACGGCTTGCTTCCGACAGCACCAGCAGGATGCCGAGCGTCGTCACCACAATGGCATTGGGCGTGCGGTCGGCCAGCGGTTCGAAGACGCTGCGCGACAGCACGTGGCCGATCAGCGCGGCATAAAGGAAAGCCGTGACGACGCCGAGCACCACTGCCGCTAGCAAGGTCAGCCACAATACCTGATAGCCGAAGGCCGCGGTCAGGATCATCGTCTGGCCGGAAAAGGCGAACAGCGCGCCATAGGCGAGATTGGTCCGGTGCAGGATGCCGTTAGTCAGCACGTAGCCGAAGGCAAGCAGCGCATAGAGCGCGCCGGAATGCAGCCCGTTCAGCACCTGCTGGAAGAAATAGAGCATAGACAGCTTTCCGGGCGCCGGAGCCCGCGCCAAGGTTTGCATCGTAAAATCTAACTTGTCAAACGCGATTTATCGGTTAGATTCCTGATATGACGGTATCCTGGACCCCGCATCGCTTCACCGGCGGCATTCTTGCGCTCGATACGGCCAACACCGTGGTGTTGCGCAACGATCCGGAAAAGACCTTCGACCGTTTTGCCGATCCGGCCGAGATCGCGCGCTTCGCCGATGCCGCAACCGGCTTTCGCGGTGCCGAGCTTGGCGGCAGACCGCTGGAGGCGACCTCGCCGGACAGCATCGCGCCGGTGGTGCTGGCGATCCGCGAGACGACCGACCGCCTGTTTCGCGGCGCGGTGTCGAAAGGTGCGCTTGCCGCCGGCGACCTCTCCGCTTTTCTCAAGGCCTGCGCCAACGGCCTCGATCGGAGCCCTGCCGAAATCGGCGCACCGGGTAGACCGTTCGGCGATCCGGCGACGCCGATCGCGTTCGAGGCGGCGCTGGCTGTTTCGGCCTTGTCGCTGCTGCGCGACGACACGGTCGCCAGGCTCAGGATCTGTCCCAATTGCAGCTGGCTGTTTCTCGACAGGAGCCGCAATTCCAGCCGCCTTTGGTGCGATATGGCTGTGTGCGGCAACCGCCAGAAAGCAAGCCGTCACTATCGCCGCCGCCGCACGGTGGCCCATGGGGTCAACAATGCCTAGCGGTGTTTTTCGTTCGATCCTTGTCGGTGCGGCGCTCATTGCAGCCGTAGCGCTTGGCGCCTGCCGCGACACCGGCGGCGACGGCAAGCTGTTCGAGGTTTCCGGCAAGGTCGTCGTCTTCAACTACCGTCTCGCCCGGGCGACCTATGTCGTGACGCTGCGGCCCCTGCAGCCGATGGGCGAAGGCCAGGTGGCGGTCGCCAGCTTCCAGAATCCTGCCGGCGGCCCTCCCCTGGTAGTCGAGCAGAAGGTCTGGCCGAAGCTCGACAAGGTCAGCCTGGAAAGCCCGGCGCTGACCTGTATCGTCAAGGACAAGCCCTATGCGATTTCGATCAGCATCAGGGGTCCTGACGGCACGTTCCTGCAGAAGATCGACACGACGCTGATGTCGAGCGAGGACCAGTCGATCCTTCCCGACCGGCCGCTGGTGGTCGACCAGCTCTATACGGCCAATCCCGATCTTGCCGGCCATCCCGACGGCAAGCTGCCGGGTGAGCCGAAGCCGGATTGCTCGAAAGGCTGACGCGTCTTTGCCCGGCGCGACTGCGTGGAAATTTCTGGTCGCCGGACAACCGCCGCGGGCCGATTTCGTGCCGGATACGCGACGGCAGCGGATCGTTCGTTGCGCTTTGCCTGGCACTTTCGATTTCGTTTGACCTGCCTTGCAAGCGGAGAAAGACTGCGCCATCTCACTCCTACGTTGGCCGCGCGCCCCCGGTGCTGCCTCCGCCGAGGAAATGCCTGATGACGCTGCACGACGTCGCGCTCGACGACAAGTTCGATCTCGGTAAGGAGCGCATCTTCCTGTCCGGCGCACAGGCGGTCATCCGCATGCTTTTGATGCAGCGCGAGCGCGACCGCCGGGCCGGCCTCAACACGGCCGGCTTCGTGTCCGGTTATCGCGGCTCGCCGCTCGGCGGCCTCGACATGCAGCTGTGGCGGGCGAAAAAGCAGCTGGCGCAGGCCGACATCGTCTTCCAGCCCGGCCTCAACGAGGAGCTTGCCGCCACCGCCTGCTGGGGCTCTCAGCAGACGGAATTGCTGGGCGAAGGCAAGCATGACGGGGTATTTTCGGTCTGGTACGGCAAGGGTCCGGGCGTCGACCGCTCCGGCGACGTTTTCCGCCACGCCAACCTCGCGGGATCGTCGAAGTATGGCGGCGTGCTTGCGCTGATGGGTGACGACCATATGGCCGAATCATCGACCAATGCGCACGCCACCGAATTCCTGTTCGTCGACACCATGGTGCCGATCCTCAACCCGGCCGGCGTCCAGGAGATCATCGACTACGGCCTCTACGGCTTTGCCATGTCGCGCTTGGCCGGCACCTGGGCGGCGATAAAATGCGTCAAGGACAACATCGAATCGACGGCCTCGGTCGATGCCGCGCTCGAGCGCCTGAACATCGTCGTGCCGGAATTCGATATGCCGCCCGGCGGCCTCAACATCCGCGATGAGATCAACATGCTCGGCCAGGAGGAGCGCCTGCATGAATACAAGCGCGCCGCTGCGTCCGCCTTCATCCATGCCAACGGCCTGAACCGTATCGTCTATTCGGGCGGCCGCGCGCCGAAGCTCGGTATCATCACGCTGGGCAAGAGCTATCTCGATGTCCGCCAGGCGCTGGAAGACATCGGCATCGACGAGGCCGCCGCCAATCGCATCGGCATCCGCCTGTTCAAGGTCGGCTGCCCCTGGCCGCTCGACCTGCAGCATATCGCCGAATTCGCCCGCGGCCTCGACACCATCGTCGTCGTCGAGGAGAAGCGCTCGCTGATCGAGGTGCAGCTGCGCGAAAACCTCTACGGCACCGCCACCCAGCCGATGATCGTCGGCAAGAAGGACGAGCGCGGCGACTGGCTGTTTCCGGCCAAGGGGGCGCTCGACCCCAACGAGATCGCCATTGCGCTGGGCGAGCGCATCCTGCGCACAATCGGCCCTTCGGAAGAGATCACTGCCAAGGTGGCAAAGCTGCGCCAGTTCCAGGCGATGCTTGCCGACACCAGCGATATCGGTTCGCGCACGCCGTTCTTCTGCTCCGGCTGCCCGCACAATTCCTCGACCAAGGTGCCGGACGGCTCGATCGCCGCCGCCGGTATCGGCTGCCATTTCATGGCGCTGTGGATGGACCGCAACACGGTCGGCTTCACCGCCATGGGCGGCGAGGGCGCACAATGGGTCGGGCAGGCGCCATTCTCCAAGCGCGGCCACATTTTCCAGAATCTCGGCGACGGGACCTACAATCACTCCGGCACGCTGGCGATCCGCTTCGCGCTGTCGACCGATGCCAACATCACCTACAAAATCCTCTACAACGACGCCGTCGCCATGACCGGCGGCCAGCCGCATGAAGGCGGCCTGACTGTCGACATGATCGCCAGGCAGGTGCGCGCCGAAGGCGTCGAGCGCATCGCCATCGTCACCGACGAGCCGGAGAAATATGCGGGGAAGGCCGAATTCCCCTCCGGCGCCACCATCCACCACCGCGACGACCTTGACCTCGTCCAGCGCGAGCTGCGCGACGTCAAGGGCGTCTCGGTGCTGCTCTACGACCAGACCTGCGCCGCCGAAAAGCGCCGCCGCCGCAAGCGTGGCACCTTCCCGGATCCCGACAAGCGGGTCTTCATCAACGAACTGGTCTGCGAGGGCTGCGGCGATTGCGGCGTGCAATCGAACTGCGTCTCGATCCAGCCGGTCGAAACCGAGTTCGGCCGCAAGCGCAGAATAGACCAGTCGAGCTGCAACAAGGATTTCTCCTGCGTCAACGGCTTCTGCCCGTCCTTCGTCACCGTGCACGGCGCCAAAATCCGGAAGGCCGAAGGCATTGCCGGCCGCTCCGACCCGCTTGACGGCGTGCCGGTCCCGGCCGAATTCCCGCTCGGTAGCGAGGGTTGGGCGGCGATCATCGACGGCGTCGGCGGCACCGGCGTCGTCACCATAGGTGCTGTGCTCGGTATGGCCGCCCATCTCGAGGACAAGGGCTGCGGCATGATCGACATGGCCGGCCTCGCCCAGAAGGGCGGTTCGGTGTTCACCCATGTCCGTATCGCCCGCACGCCGGACGACATCCACGCGATCCGCGTTTCGGCCGGCAAGGCCGACCTGGTACTCGGCTGCGACCTCGTCGTCTCGGGCGCCAAGAAGGTGCTTGGCGCGGTACGCGAAGGCCATACCATCTTCCTCGCCAACACCGCCGAGATCATGCCCGGCGAGTTCGCCCGTTCGGCCGATTTCTCGCTGCCGATCGAGCGGCTGAAGAAGGCGATCCGCGCTGCCGCCGGCGACCACAAGACGCATTTCTTCGACGCCACGCGCACCGCCACCCAATTGTTCGGCAATTCGCTCGGCGCCAACATGTTCATGCTCGGCTTCGCCTTCCAGCATGGCGGCCTGCCGCTGTCGGCGCAAGCTCTTGAAAAGGCGATCGAATTGAACGGCGAGGCGGTGGCGATGAACATCGCGGCGTTCCGCTGGGGCCGGCGCGCCGCGCATCAGCCGGAGTTTGTGCGCGGCCTGGTCGCCCAGCCGGGCAAGGCCACTGAGATCGCCAAGACGCTGGACGATATCATCGCCCGCCGCGTCGCTTTCCTCTCTGCCTATCAGAATGCCGCCTATGGCAGGCGCTATGCCGAGAAGCTGGCGGTTTTGCGTGCTGCCGAGGCCAAGGCCGTGCCTGGCTCGACCGCGGTGACCGAGGCCGCCGCCAGAAACCTGTTCAAGCTGATGGCGATCAAGGACGAATATGAGGTGGCGCGGCTATACACCGACGGCTCCTTCGCTATGGAGCTCTCAAAACAGTTCCAGAGCTACGACAAACTCGAATTTCATCTGGCGCCACCGATCATGGGCAGGCGCGGCAATGACGGCAAGCCGAGGAAATCGAGCTTCGGCCCGTGGATGATGAAGGGATTTCGCCTGCTGGCGGCGCTGAAAGGCCTGCGCGGCACGGCCTTCGACGTGTTCGGCTACAGCACTGAGCGGCGCATCGAGCGGCAGCTTCTGGCCCGCTATGAGGCCGATCTGGAGCTTGTCGCCAAGGCACTTGCGCCAGGCAGGATCGAGGCCGCCATGGCCCTTGCCTCGGTGCCGGCGCTCATTCGCGGCTACGGCCATGTGAGGCAGGCCAGCGCCGAAAAGGCGGCGGATGAACGAAATCGCCTTCTTGAACGATTCAAGTTGCCGGTGCAGCCAAGCGCATTACAAGCCGCTGAGTAGCCAAAAGGGCCGGAAAAACAGGCCCTTCAGCGCGAGCTAAAGGTTTTTTAATGGGACTATGCCAAGGCTGTGGTTCAGTTGGGCGCCAGTAATGGGCAGAACAAAGACCGATAACATCCCTGTGGATGTTTATATCCAGTTTGTGCGCTCGTTGTTCGACAACGCGCATATGCTGGTCATTGGCGCGCTTTGCCACGCAACCGCCAGCCTTATGGTCTATTGGCGCAACGGCCAGCCTGTCTTCCTGGTTCTTGCCGGAGCACTGCTTGGCATCGGCGTTTGGCGGTATTTCAGCTTGCGGCGGTTCCATCGCCTGGGTGGTTCCATCCACGATGCCTTGGATGCGACACGATGGGAGCGCGAATATCTCCTGAACGGCAGCATCCAGGGGCTGATGCTGGGCCTGTTCTGCTTCATTTCGATCTATGTCTACTCGGATGCGTATGCCGAGATCGCAGCGCTCGCCATAACGCTTGGCTCTCTGGTCACGGTCGTAGGCCGAAACTACGGCTCGCCCCGCATGGTCACGATCTTCGCGGTAACCTTCGTCGGGCCGATCGCAGCAGCCCTTATCCTCAGGTTTGACATCCCCAGTGTCGTGCTTGGGCTGCTCATCATCCCGTTCATGTTCATCATCAAGGGCAGTGCCGACCATGTGCGCAACGTGCTGTTCTCGGCCGTGGTCGGGCATAAGCAGGCGAGGCAAATCGCGCAGCGCTTCAACCGCGCACTCAACACCATGTCGCATGGCCTGGTCATGCTCGGACCCGACGGCAAGGTCGTGGTCGGCAATGCCGAAGCAGCGCATCTGATGTCGCTGCGCTCGCCCGACCAGCTGCTCGGGCGGTCGATCCATTCGCTGCTCCTGCGCGGCGTTGCGGGCGGCATGCTGGCGCCGAAAGACTGCCGCTATGTCGAAGCGCAGCTGACGCGCGCGTTGCGCGAAGGCCGTGACCGCAAGGTGCTGGTCTCCTTCTCCAATGGCCAGCACTACGAGTTCTCGGCCCGCGAGGGCAATCAGGACCTCGGCGTCATCACGTTCGAGGACGTCACCGCCCGCGTCGAGTCCGAAGAAAAGATCCGCTTCATGGCGCGCTATGACAGCCTCACCGGCCTGCCGAACCGCGCCTATTTCCATGAGCTCGTCGGCGAGGCCATGGCGTCGGGCAGCCGCGACCGGCTGTGCGCCCTGGCGGTGCTCGATCTCGACGATTTCAAGAGCGTCAACGACACACTTGGCCATCCAGTCGGCGATGGGCTGATCTATGCCGTTGCCGAGCGACTGGCGGCCGTCGCCGGGCAAGGCGTCAATGTCAGCCGCTTCGGCGGCGACGAGTTCATGATCTTCTTCGACCGCGTCGAGGATGAAAGCCATCTGACCGGCCTGCTCGACCAGATCTTTGCCGATCTGCAGGGCGAAGTCGATGTCGCTGGTCACAGCCTGCGCATCCAGGCAAGCGCGGGCGCCGTGCTGTCCAGGGTCGAGGACACCGATGTCGACGCCATGATCGTCAAGGCCGATCTGGCGCTCTACAAGGCCAAGGAACTCGGCAAGAACAACTGGCGACTCTTCGAGGCGGCGATGGATGCGGCGTTCCGCAACCGCCAGATGATGAAGGCCGACCTGCGCACGGCTGTGGAGGGCAAGGCCTTGCGGGTGGTCTATCAGCCCATCGTGGCGATGAACACCATGCGCATCGCCAGCTGCGAGGCGCTGTGCCGCTGGGATCATCCCGACCTCGGGCCGGTTTCGCCCAGCGTCTTCATTCCGCTGGCCGAAGAAATGGGCATCATTTCCGAGATCAGCACCTTCGTGCTCGCGGCGGCCTGCGCTGAATGCGCCAAATGGCCCGCACAGACCAGCGTGTCGGTCAACCTTTCGGCCAAGGATTTCCGCAGCCGCGACGTCGTCCAGAAGGTTCGCGACGCGCTTGCCACTTCGGGGCTCGCCGCTGGCCGCCTCGAGATCGAAGTCACCGAAACCGCGCTGCTCGACGACAAATCGCTGACGCGCCAGTATATCGAGGAACTGAAGCAGCTTGGCGTGCGCATCGCGCTCGACGATTTCGGCACCGGCTATTCAAGCCTGAGCTACCTCCACAAGCTGCCGCTAGACAAGATCAAGATCGACCGTTCGTTCCTGATGGACGTGACCCAGAACAAGCGTTCGCTCGATTTGTTGAAGGGCATCGTCGACCTGACCCGCGTGCTCGGGCTGACCGTCACCATCGAAGGTGTGGAAACGTTCGAACAGCTGAAGATCCTGGTGCATTCGGTGAAACCCGACCTCGTCCAGGGCTTCCTCTTCGGCGCAGCTCTCAGCGCGTCCGGCATCGAAACGATGTCCAATGTGACCTGGCCCTTCGCCGCGGAATTGCGGCCCGTCGCCAAACTCGCGACCACATGAAGCCCAACCTTTAAATCGCGCTTGAAAGCCGTCAAAAAAGCTGTGTATTGCCAAAACGTTAACCTATTGTTAACGTTAATATTCGGTAAACACAGACGATTAGAGTTTCATCTTCTTGTTCATTCGGTCGTCCGGTATGGTTTAGTTGCGACGGCACGAGGGTAACAATGGAAACTCAGCTAGCAGGTATGCCTCTGGTGGCTTCTAGGGCCACCGCTCAGTCTCCTTCGGTGTTTTCTCGTCATATCATGGACGTCCTGGAGCACGTCGAGTATCGCCTTTGCGACGGTGCCGAGGATTTGGAAGCCATCTATCGACTTCGCTACAAATCCTACCTTCATGCTGGCATGGTGAAGCCCGATGCCTCGCGTATGGTAAAGGACGACTTCGACGATCTGCGCAATTCCTACCGATTTGGCGTGTTCTTCGATGGTGTTCTGGTCAGCACCATCAGAATCCACTACGCCTGCGCGAAATACCCTGTTTCCCCCAGCACCGCCGTGTTCGGCGACACGCTTGCGCGGCGGCTGGCAGTTGGCGAGACGTTCGTCGATCCAAGCCGTTTCGCTGCCGATATCGAGTGGTCGACCAGCCTGCGCGTGCTGCCCTACGTGACGCTCAGGCTTGCGGTCGTAGCTTGCAGCCACTTCAAACCGACATATTGCCTGACGGCGGTCAAGGAAGAGCATGCCGGCTTCTATCATCGCATCTTCCGTTCCGAGCAGGCGGTGCCCCCGCGCATCTATCCCGGTCTCACCGTTCCCGTGCATCTGTTCCAGTCGAAGTGCTCCGAAAACATGCAGGCGACGCTGGATCGCTTCCCGTTCTTCAACTCCACGCCGTTCGAGCAGCGCATGCTCTTCCAACGCCCCAAGAGCGGCGAACTCGCACCGCTAACCATCCTGCCCACCGCCAAGTTTTTCCGCGAAGCCGCCTGACACCACTGAAGCCTGCGTAATTCGGCACGCGAGCTCTGGAGCTTTCCCGCCGCTTCCGCGTTCTGGACGACGCCGACGCGGCCATAGAAAGGAACCGACATGCATATTCCCGAGCTAGCACTGACCCCGCTGATCTCGCTGATTGCCGGCGTGCTGATCCTGGTGATGCCGCGGCTGCTCAACTACATCGTCGCGCTCTATCTGATCGTCATTGGGCTGCTCGGGCTGTTTCCGCATCTAGCCGGTTGAAACGCAAAACCCTCAACGTTCGACGTTAGGCCGCCGACAAGCCCTACCGCCGGCTTTCAACATTCCTTTGAGGCTGTTGTCACTGGTCGTGCGGCAATAGCGCCATTGCTCTTGGCCCGGCTTTTCGCTATGTGCCTCAAAGATGTCTTCGAAGGGGTATTCCTATGGCTGATCACACGCCGACCGGTCCTGTCGAACTGGGCGCGAAGATGGACTATGCCGAACATGACCGCACCTATCATGGCTTTCTGGCGCTGGCCAAATACGGCTCGCTGTTCTGCGGCGCCCTGCTCCTGGCCATGGCTTTCGGCTTCTTCGCAGGCGGCTTCTTCTCCGCGACCATCCTGTTCGTGCTGATCCTCGCCCTCGGCGCCTTCATTCTCCGATAGTCTCTTCAGACCCTTGCCAAGGGCGTAGCCGGACATCCGGCCGCACTCTTTCGCAAAGCCGCACTCTTGCGCAAACAGGTTCCAGCCGAAAGGATCATGCGGTGGGACAGACGGTTTTCATCCCTCGCGAGCTCGATGCCAGCGAGCCTCGTGTCGCGGCCTCGCCCGATACCGTGAAGCGGCTGGCGGCGCTGGGCTTCGACGTCACCGTCGAGACAGGCGCCGGCACCAGGTCGCGCATTCCCGATGAGGAGTTCGCCAAGGCGGGCGCCGCGATCGGCAAGGCTTCGGATGCGAGCCGGGCGGATGTGGTGCTGAAGGTGCGCCGGCCGACCGACGCCGAGCTGAAGGGCTACAAATCGGGTGCGGCGGTCATCGCCATCATGGATCCCTACGGCAATGATGCCGCGGTCGCGGCGCTTGCCGAGGCTGGGGTCACCGCCTTCTCGATGGAGTTCATGCCGCGCATCACCCGGGCGCAGTCGATGGATGTGCTGTCGTCGCAGGCCAATCTCGCCGGCTACCAGGCCGTGATTGACGGCGCATCGGAGTATGACCGCGCGCTGCCGATGATGATGACTGCGGCCGGCACCGTGCCGGCGGCGAAGATCTTCATCATGGGCGTCGGCGTTGCCGGCCTGCAGGCGATCGCCACGGCGCGCCGTCTCGGCGCTGTCGTCACCGCCACCGACGTTCGTCCCGCCGCCAAGGAACAGGTGGCGTCGCTTGGCGCAAAGTTCCTCGCCGTCGAGGACGAGGAGTTCAAGGCGGCCGAGACCGCCGGCGGCTACGCCAAGGAAATGTCGAAAGAGTACCAGGCCAAGCAGGCAGCGCTCACCGCTGAGCACATCGCCAAGCAGGACATCGTCATCACCACGGCGCTGATCCCCGGCCGGCCGGCGCCGAAGCTGGTGTCGGCGGCGATGGTCGCCTCGATGAAGCCGGGTTCGGTGATCGTCGACCTCGCCGTCGAGCGCGGCGGCAATGTCGAAGGCGCGGTTGCGGGTCAGGTGGTGACGACGGCCACCAACGTTAAGATCGTCGGCCACCTCAACGTGCCCGGCCGCGTCGCCGCATCGGCCTCGCTGCTCTACGCCAGGAACCTGTTCGCCTTCCTCGAGACGCTGGTCGACAAGACCAGCAAGACGCTCGCCATCAACCCCGAAGACGATCTTGTCAAGGCGACGATGCTGACCGACGCTGGCCGCGTGGTGCATCCAGCCTTCGCCAAGGCGGCGGAACAGCCCCATGTCGAACCGGCGGCCATTCCGGCCGAGACCATGGTGGCTGATGCCACGCCGAAGAAGGCTGCACCGAAAAAGGCGTCCGACAAAGCCACTGCCGGCAAGTCCGCCGCCAAGCCGAAGGGGATCGCGTGATGGATCAGACCTTGCAGAAAGCCCTCGATCAGCTCGACCAGGCAAGTGCCGCCGTCCGGCTGGCTGTGCAGAACCTGGCCAACGCGCCTGGTGGCGCCGATGCGGCGGGCGATGCCGCGCACGCACTGTCCGGCGGCGCCATCGATCCCTTCGTCTTCCGCTTCGCCATCTTCGTACTTGCGATATTCGTCGGATACTACGTCGTCTGGTCGGTGACGCCGGCGCTGCACACGCCGCTGATGGCGGTCACCAACGCCATATCCTCGGTCATCGTCGTCGGCGCGCTGCTGGCCGTCGGCATCTCGGCCTCCGGCATTGCCACCGGCTTCGGCTTCGTCGCGCTGATGCTGGTCTCGGTCAACATCTTTGGCGGCTTCCTGGTCACCCAGCGCATGCTGGCCATGTACAAGAAGAAGGACCGGTAGAGAGCCATGAACGCCAACTTCGCGTCCTTCCTCTACCTGGTCTCCGGCGTCCTGTTCATCATGGCGCTGCGCGGCCTGTCGCATCCGACCACCAGCCGCCAAGGCAATCTCTACGGCATGATCGGCATGGGCATTGCCATCGCCACCACGCTGGCGCTGGCAACCCCGTCCGCCGGGCGCTTCGGCCTGATCGTGCTTGGTCTGGCCATCGGCGGCGGCGTCGGCGCCGTTACAGCGCGCCGCATCGCCATGACGTCGATGCCGCAGCTGGTCGCCGCCTTCCACTCGCTGGTCGGCCTTGCCGCCGTCATGGTAGCGGCAGCCGCCATCTACGCGCCGGACAGTTTCGGCATCGGCACGAATGGCGACATCCACGCCCAGGCGCTGATCGAGATGAGCCTTGGCGTTGCCATCGGCGCCATCACTTTCACCGGCTCCGTCATCGCCTTCCTCAAGCTCGATGGCCGCATGTCGGGCAAGCCGATCATGATCGGCGGCCGTCACATCATCAACGCGGTCCTCGGCATCGCGCTGATCGTGCTGATCGTGCTTCTGGTCACCACCGAGGCCAAGCTGGTGTTCTGGCTGATCGTCGCGGCGTCGCTGGCGCTCGGCGTCCTCTTGATCATCCCGATCGGCGGCGCCGACATGCCGGTCGTCGTCTCGATGCTGAATTCTTATTCCGGCTGGGCCGCCGCGGCACTCGGCTTCACGCTTGGCAATCTGGCGTTGATCATCACCGGCGCGCTGGTCGGCTCGTCCGGCGCCATCCTGTCCTACATCATGTGCAAGGGCATGAACCGGTCGTTCATCTCGGTCATCCTCGGCGGCTTCGGCGGCGAGACCGCGGCGGTTGCCGACGACGGCATCGAACGCACGGTCAAGCAGGGCTCGGCCGACGACGCCGCCTATCTGATGATGAACGCACAGAAGGTCATCATCGTGCCGGGCTACGGCATGGCGGTCGCCCAGGCCCAGCACGCGCTGCGCGAAATGGCCGATAAGCTCAAGGCCAATGGCGTCGACGTCAAATACGCCATCCACCCCGTGGCCGGCCGCATGCCCGGCCACATGAACGTGCTGCTCGCCGAAGCCAATGTTCCCTATGACGAAGTGTTCGAACTGGAAGACATCAACTCCGAGTTCGCGCAGGCCGATGTCGCCTATGTCATCGGCGCCAATGACGTCACCAATCCGTCCGCCCGCGACGACAAGTCGTCGCCGATCTACGGTATGCCGATCCTCGACGTCGACAAGGCCCGCACCTGCCTGTTCGTCAAGCGCTCGCTCGGCTCGGGCTACGCCGGCATCGACAACACGCTGTTCTACAAGGACGGCACCATGATGCTGCTCGGCGACGCCAAGAAGATGACCGAGGAAATCGTCAAGGCCATGGATCACTGACCCCGCCGCAACCTTCCACTGGAAGGTTGTCGGTCCATCATCGGAAACAAAAAGCCCGGTTCGACCGGGCTTTCTATGTTGAAGACCGGTTCAGCGGCTGGTCAGGAAAACCGCTTCCTCGTCGTCGCGCTGCCTGCCGCCCAGTGCTGCCGCAGCGCTGGCGATGAAGGCGCCGATAACCAGCGACAGGGCGCCAAGCAGTGCGAAGGTGGCGCTGCCTTTCCGGGCGGCGTCGGCGGCCTGCTTGGCCTTGACCTTGGCGTCCTCGACCCTGGCCACCAGGGCGTCGACACGCGCCTTGGCGTCAGCCTCGGAAAGCCCGGTGCGGGCTGCGACGAGCTGCGACAGATAGGTCTTGTCGTCAGCCGAAATTTCGCCTGCCGCCGCACTGGCGATGAGGATGCGCGAAGCCTGCCCGGCCGCAGCCGCATCGCTGTCCGGATTGGCCGCCGCGAGCCTGGCGGCATCAGCCGGACGGAACAGCGTATCCACGAGATAGGATGTCGCATTGTCGGTCGGTGCGCTGCCGGCATTGGCGGACGCGCCGGCCGAAGCACCCATGGCGGCGCCCGAGGCAACAGTAGAAGCCGCCTGCACGCCTGAACCAAGCACTGCCGACAGCGCCGACCCGAGAATGCCGACGACCAGCAATGTCGCCAGCGCCCAGGCGAGGAGGCCGTGCGCGGTGTCACGGAAATAGACCTCGTCGGTGTGGATGCCGACCCATTTGGTGCGCAGGCGTCCGGCAAGATAGCCACCGACCCCGGAGGACAGCCATTGCACAATGATGAGCCAGATCGCGCCGGACACCGCGAAGGTGGTCAGCGAGGCACTGGCGCCGGACCACGGCGAGACCATGGTCAGCCCCAGCCCCGAACCGAGCAGCATGAGGATGAAGGTCAGGGTCGAGGCCGCGAAGGCGCCGGCGATGATCGGACCCCAGCTGACGGCCGGGGCGGAGGATTCTGTTGAGGCGGATACGTCGACAGCCGATACGGTGGACTGCATCGACGCCTCCTACCGTACGAACAGCATGATGAGAATGATGATCGGGATCGGAATACCGAGCAACCAGAGCAAAATACCGCGTCCCATAGAGAGCCTCCCTGCGAGAAATTGATCGATGTCGTCACAATGTTCCTGGGCGATTTCCGTTCCGAAGGGCAATGAAATGATTTGCTTGCCGGGAACGGAACTATTTTCCGCGCGGCCCGAGGAACGACTGCGAAACTGTGGATTGGTTCACGGAGTTTCACATGGGCTGCCGTGTATTGTTGGCTCGGTGAGCCGGGGGTAGCATGAGCGATCCCGCCGTCGGATGTCGTCAACGGAGACGCTGATGCCCAAGACTGTCGCATCGCTGGCTTACAAAAAGGCGCAGCCCAGCCAGGCGGTGGTGATCGTGCACGGCATGGGCGAGCAGCGGCCGATGGGTACGCTGAGGGGATTCGTCCAGGCGGTCTGGAGCAGCGATCCCACCCGTGCTCCACCCTACGCCCAGATTCCCGATCCGGCCGTTTCCGGCGCCACGATCAACCAGAGCTGGATCACGCCCGACAGCCGGACCAAGTCACACGAGCTGCGCCGCATCACCACGCCCTACGACGTCGATGGCCGCCGTACCGATTTCTACGAGCTTTATTGGGCCGACATCACGCAAGGCACGACGCGCGGCCGGCTGGCCGCCTGGGTGACGAACCTGTTGTGGCGCAAGCCCGCCGACATTCCGCCCGACGCCCGCAAGCTTTACGTCGCCACACTTCTGATCGTTATCGTCATTCTGGGCGCAGCACTCGTGCTGGCAACATCGGTCTGGCAACAGGCCGTTACCTTGACGACCGGCCTGATGATCACCACCCTCGCTTCTTTTGTCATCTGGGCGGTGGATCAGTTCGCCCTGCCCTATTTCGGTGACGTCGCCGCTTATGTGCGCGCCGAGGCGGCGACGATCGAGAAGCGTGCGCTGATCCGCGACAGAGGCCTGACGTTGCTCAAGACGCTGATGAAGGACGATGCTTACGACCGCATCGTGCTGGTCTCGCACAGCCTTGGGTCGATCATCGCCTATGATTTGCTGCAGATCCTGTGGGCCGAGTTCCGGCCGCGAAGGCTGGAAGCGGTCCGCGACAAGGCCAAACTGGCGGCGGTCGAGGCCATCGACAAGGCAACGCTCGGCTCTGATGGGTCAGCGTGGCCAAACAATCTTGAAGACCTCGCCGGGTTCCGGCGCGGCCAATGGGCGCTCTACCAGCAGCTTCGGACCAAGGACGCCGACCACCCGCTGCCCTGGAAGATCAGCGATTTCGTCACGCTTGGCAGTCCGCTCTCCCACAGCGAATTCCTGGTGACCTACAATCTCGCGGAATTCAGGCGTGGCCTTGCCGAGCGCCTGTTCTCGGCCTGCCCGCCGATTGCCGATGACGGGCGCGCCGGCGGCACCGTGCTTTACCAGGAAGGACACAGCCAAGCAGGCAAGGCGCAGCGCGCGGTGCATCATGGCGCGGTGTTTGCGGCAACGCGCTGGACGAACGTCTACGACCGCGGCAATGGCTGGGCGACAGGCGATCCGATTTCCGGTCCGATGACGGAAAATTTCGGCCCCGGTGTGGAGAACATCCAGGTCGAGCTTCGCAGCTCACTTGGCCGTATCTTCACCCACACGCTTTATTGGTCATCGACGGCAAACGGCGTCGAAATCGCCCTGCCGGCGGGCACCGCGCCGCGCTCGCATCTGCAAGTGCTGCGCGACGCGGTGGACCTTGGTCGGAAGCTGGAGCCAAAGGCCTGACCCGGAGTGGAGCTCCGGCGGCAAGGCCCCCAGCCCTCAAATGTCCAGATTGGCAACTGACAGCGCGTTGTCCTGGATGAATTCGCGCCGCGGTTCGACCTCGTCGCCCATCAGCCGCGAAAACAGCGAATCCGCATCGGTGGCGTCATTGACCTTGACCTGCAGCAGCGAACGCACATTCGGGTCGAGCGTGGTTTCCCAGAGCTGCTCGGCATTCATCTCGCCGAGGCCCTTGTAGCGCTGCATGGTCAGGCCCTTGCGGCCGGTCGCAAACACCGCGTTGAGCAGCGCCAGCGGCCCCGAAATGACTTCGGAGACATCCTTGCGGCGCAGCACCGGCGGCTCGCCATAGACTTCCATGAGGCGCGGGGCATAGCGGTCGAGCTGGCGTGCGTCGGCCGAATTTATCAGCCCGGCATCGAGCTGCGCGAATTCCTTGACGCTGCGCACCGTGCGTTCGAACACATAGCCGCCGACGCCTTCATTGGAGGTCGACAGCCGGCCGGTCCAGCCGCGCTCGGTGTCCTCGGCAATGATGTCGAGGCGCTGGGCGACGCGTTCGGCCATGGCATTGGCGCGGCCGAGGTCGTTTAGCACATCGGCGTTGAGCGCGCCGGCGATCGCCGCCTGTTCGACCACGCCCCTGTTGTAGCGCGTGTGCAGCCCGTTGATGAGCTGGCGCACGGCCAGTGCATCATCGATCGAGCCGCGCAGATCCTGTCCGGCCCGCGCCTCGCCGGAGGCAAGCGTCAGCGACGCCTCCTCCAGCCCGGAGCCGATCAGGAACTCCTCGAAGGCGCTCTCGTCCTTGATGTATTGCGAGCTTTTTCCGCGCGTCACTTTGTAGAGCGGCGGCTGGGCGATGTAGAGATGGCCGCGCTCGATCAGCTCCGGCATCTGGCGGAAGAAGAAGGTGAGCAGCAAGGTCCTGATATGGGCGCCGTCGACGTCGGCGTCGGTCATCAGGATGATCTTGTGGTAGCGCAATTTGTCGGCGTTGAACTCGTCCTTGCCGATCGAGGTGCCGAGCGCGGTGATCAGCGTGCCAATCATCTCGGAGCCGAGCATGCGGTCGAAGCGGGCGCGCTCGACATTGAGGATCTTGCCGCGCAACGGCAGGATCGCCTGGTTCTGGCGCGAACGGCCGCCCTTGGCCGAGCCGCCGGCGGAATCACCCTCAACGATGAAGATTTCGGATTTCGCCGGGTCGCGCTCCTGGCAGTCGGCGAGCTTGCCAGGCAGCGAGGTGACGCCGAGCGAGCTTTTGCGGGTGATGTCGCGGGCCTTGCGCGCGGCTTCGCGCGCCGCAGCCGCCTGGATCACCTTGTCGATGACCACCTTGCCCTCGGTCGGGTGTTCTTCCAGCCAGGTGCCAAGCGCCTCGTTGACCAGGCCTTCGACCACGGGCCGCACCTCTGACGAGACCAGCTTGTCCTTGGTCTGCGAGGAGAATTTCGGATCGGGAACCTTGACCGACAGCACCGCCGTCAGGCCTTCGCGGCAGTCGTCGCCGATCAGCGCCACCTTTTCCTTCTTGGTCAGGCCCGACGATTCGCCATAGCCGGTGATCTGGCGCGTCAGCGCGCCACGGAAGCCGGCCAGATGGGTGCCGCCATCGCGCTGCGGGATGTTGTTGGTGAAGGCCAGCACGTTCTCGTGGTAGCTGTCGTTCCACCACATCGCCACTTCGACGGTGATGCCGTCGCGCTCGGCCTTGATGGCGATCGGCTTGTCGATCAGCGGTTTCTTGACCCGGTCGAGATATTTGACGAACTCTTCCAGGCCGCCATCATAGTGCAACTCGTGGCGCACGAGATCGGCATGGCGGGCATCGGTCAAAATGATGCGCACGCCGGAATTCAGGAAGGCGAGCTCGCGCAGCCGGTGCTCCAGCGTGCCGAAGTCGAACTCGACCATGGTGAAGGTTTCGGACGACGGAAAGAAGGTGATCTCGGAACCGCTGCGGCCCTCATAGGTGCCGGGCTGCTTGTTCTGCTCATAGCTGCCGGTCGCCTTGAGCGGCGCATCGGCATTGCCATGCGTGAAGCTCATCTCGAAAATCTGGCCGTTGCGGCGGATTTTCAGCTTCAGCCAGGCCGACAACGCGTTGACCACCGAGACGCCGACGCCGTGCAGGCCGCCAGACACCTTGTAGGAATTCTGGTCGAATTTGCCGCCGGCATGCAGCTGCGTCATGATCACTTCGGCCGCCGAAATGCCTTCGCCAGTGTGAATATCGGTCGGAATCCCGCGGCCATTGTCGATAACGGTGACCGAACCGTCGGGATTGAGCGTCACCGTGACCAGATCGGCATGGCCGGCCAGCGCCTCGTCGATGGCGTTGTCGACCACCTCATAGACCATGTGATGCAGGCCCGAGCCGTCGTCGGTGTCGCCGATATACATGCCCGGCCGCTTGCGGACAGCGTCCAACCCCTTCAAAACCTTGATGGAATCGGCGCCGTATTCGGCCTCAGCGCCGTTGGCGTTGTCGCTTTGATCGCTCATGAAAACCTGTCTGATTGATGCCGCATGCTCAGCGCGAAAAAATGGCTTCGAATCACGCCGCTTTGATGTCCTAGATATAGGCGCAAAAGGCGGTTTTTCCAAGGTTTGCGGGCATTTCAGGGCTGAATCCCGAGCTGGCAGCCGGCTATTTTTTCGCGGCTTTCAATTTGGCCAGAAGACCGCGCAGATATTTGATCGTGGGTTTGTCCCTCGGCGCCAGTTTGCCTGTGCGGTCAAGCTCCAGCGTCAGGTCTAGCGCCTGCGACAACACAGCCTTCGGATTCTTCGCCACATAGGCATAGTTGATGTAGGCCTGTACCAGATCGAATTGCCAGATCGCATTGTCCGGATCGGACAGGGCCAACCGCTGGCGGATGGCCAGGCTGGCTTCGAAGGCCTTCTTCGAGCCCTCATAGTGGCGCTGCTTGGTCTCCAGCAGGCCTATTTCCTCGAACGTGATCGACAGGTCGCGCTGCCAATCGGAATTGCCCGGGTCGAGCTTTGCCAACCGGTCGGCAATGACGAGACTGTCCTGGTAGTTCTGCAAAGCACCGGCGATATCGCCCTGGGCATCAAACACGCCGGCAATTTTTTCCAGACAGACTGACAGGTCGCGCTGCCAATCGGTGTTGCCTGGGTCGCTGGCGGCAAGGTCTCGCGCCGTGGCCAGCGCCTGCTGGTAGGCCTCCAACGCGAGTGGCCAGTCCTTCTGGTCGCCGTAAGCATTGCCGATCTTGGCGTGACCGACCGACAGGTCGCGCTTCAAATCGGTGTCGTTTGAGTCGCGGCGCACCAGCGCTTCGGCGATTATTTGGCTCTTGTTGTAGGCGTCGAGCGCGCCCGCAGCGTCGCCACGCTCGCGCAGGACGTCGCCGATCCTTGTGTAGCTGACGGAGACGGCGCGCTGATGCCTGGGGTCGTCGGGGTTGTTCTGCGCCAGCGCCAGCCGAATTCTCAGGCTCTCTTCGAATGCAGTCTGGGCGCCATCCAGCTGGCCGGCGGTACGGGCAAGACCGCCGATTTCGTCGTAGGTAATGGTCAGGTCGCGCAGCAGATAGACGCTGTTCGGCTCGGCATCGGCCAATTGCTGCTTGATGGACAGGCTTTGCTGGTAGGCCTGGGCTGCCGCACCCAGGTCGCCTTGCGTGGCCAGCACATTGCCGATCTTGTCATTGGCCATGGCGAGATCGCCGAGCCAGTCCTTCTTGTCCGGCACGTCTGTGGTCAGGCCCTGCAACATGTCCCTGGCCGCCTCATAGTTTTGCAGGGAGGCCGGCAGATCGCCTTGCGCCATCTTGATGTTGGCGAACTTGATATGGCCGATGGCCAGGTCGCGCTTGACGCTCGGATCGGTTTCCTGGCGCGCTCGCTGCTCAAGATTGGCGACCAGCGCCGCAAAGGCGCGGCCGGCGGCGTCGGTGTTGCCGACCGTTGTGTAGAGGATGCCGAGCTCTTCCAGCGTGCGGCTTTGGCGGTCGGCCTGTTCCAGGCTGAGCGAGGTCTGCCCGGCTTCGCCATAGAGCGCCAGCACCGTTTCATAGTCCTTGATGGCGGTTGCATAGTCCAGGGTGGCACGCGCCGCGCCGCCCGAGAGAAATCGCGTCGCGGCTTCGGACAGGGTGCGGCTGACGAAATTGGCCTTCAACGCCTGGCGCGAGACATTGTCGACGTCGGCGGCCTTGGCGAGGATCACGCGTGCGCCATCGAAAGCGCCGAGCGCCAACTGTTCCTCGGCCTGGCGGCGCAGTTCGGTCACCTGCGGGTCGTCGGCGGCCAGCGTCTTCATCTCGCCGCGCACCTTGACGAAGGCGTCGGCCGCCTCGCGCAGCTTGGCGTCCAGGCTTTCGCCGGAGAGATGGCTGGTGTCGGAACTGATCAGCGCGCCATAGAGCGGCGCCAGCGGCATGTCGGCATCGCTGGCGACCCGTTCGACCGCGCCGCGCATTTCCGGCGTCACATCGGCCATGGCAAGCAACAGCCGCTCGCGCTCCGGCAGTTGTTCCTTGGCCGCCGAGGCGAAGAACAGCTTCGGCAGCCCGCTTTCGACGTAGGGCAGCTGTTTTCCGCGCGAAAGGTCGTAGACCTCCTGCTGCACCAGCGTCAGCACCGAGCGGATTTCGAGCCCGTCGGTGCCGAGGTATTTGATCAGCGCCGCTGTAAAGGGCGAATTCGCACCGGTACCGTCGGCAGCCGCCTCGCCGGGCGCCGCCGAAAAGGCGAACAGGATGTTTTCCGCCTTGCCGACGCGTCCGAGGCCCGGCTTGATCTTGTCCACAAGGTCCTTGATCAGCGATGTGGCGCCACGCCCGTCGCCGTTGCCGCCTGTGAACGGATCGCTGCGGCAGGCGTCGAGCACGATCAGCCCGACCTTCGCCGTGGCGGCAACCGCATCGCGCACTTCCTCCAGCGGCAGGCTGGTCTTCTCCAGCTGGTCGAGCGAGGAGGCATCGGCATCGACCGGCAGAAGACGGTTGTCGCCGGAGATTTCGACGCCATGGCCGGAGAAATACACCAGCGCCACGTCGGCGCCCATGGCGTCCTCGCGAAAATCGTCGAGAGCCCGGCGCATGCGCCTGAGATCACGATTGGTCTCGACCACGACCTCGAAGCCGAGCTTCTTCAGCGCCACTTCCATCACCTCGCCGTCATTGACAGGATTGGCCAGCGGCCGCACCAGCCGGTAGTCGTCCTCGGCAATGACCAACGCCACGCGCCGCTCCGCCACCGCTGTGGCGGTGGTCGCAAGCATCAACAGCAAGGCAAACAACAGGCGCAAATCGAACCGCCCCCGGCTCAGTCACCTGCCGACCATTCCACCTCTTTATGGCATGAGCAAGCCGGGGCCGGCTGCGTTACGCAGCCCGCATCGGCTTCAGCGCCCCGCTCCAGCGCGAGAGCTCGTCCAGCATGGTCTTGGTCCCACCCTCTACCTGCTCACTAGCCTGGAAGGAGCCGTCGCTCTCCAGCAGTTTCTGATACATCGGCAGCGCGACGCCTTCCGAGATGGGCATGACGCCCACCGCGGTCAGCAGCGGCTTCAGCGCCTGCGCGGCGCGCAGGCCTCCGGAAACCCCGCCATAGCTGAAGATGGCGGCAGGTTTGTATTTCCATTCGCGCGCAAGGTAGTCGATGGCGTTGACGATCGCAGGCGCCACGAAATAATTGTACTCCGGCGCAACGAACACGAAGGCGTCGGCGGCATCAATGACCTTCGACCAGGCTTTGGTGTGGTCGTTCTGGTAATTGCCGAGCCTGGGGTGATGCGGCTCGTCCAGAACCGGCAGATGGAACGTGGCAATGTCGGTCAGCACCGGTTCGAATTTGCCGTGCTCGCGGGCAAAATCCTCCAGCCAGTGGGCGAAGACCGGCCCGGCGCGGCCCGGCCGCGTGCTGCCGATTATGATGTTCAGCTTGTGCTTCAAGCGGACTCTCCTGGGCGATTGGCAGTAGCTGTTGGCAACTGTCACCTATGGCAGAGTGTCCAACCGGACAAGCCGCAACCGTTTCACCGGCGGTCACGATCCGATGAACACACCGTCTGTCGGGCACACCGGGCGCTGCAGCGTTTCAGTTTGCCGTTCGGTCACATGGACGCCCGGATTGCCAGCCACTACATCTGAGCTATCAGCGGAGCACCTCATGGACACGCAGCCCGTCCCCTTCGTGCCGCCGGCGCCCAAGCCGCGCACGACGCCGCCTTCGACGCTGGAGATGATGCGGATCGTCTACCGCAATCCGCTCGAACTGTGGGGCGAGCACACCTACAACGAGCCCTGGATTTCGGCGAATGGCGTCGGCGGGCATCTGATCGTCGCCAACGATCCCGGCCTTATCCGCTACGTGCTGATCGACAACGCCAGGAACTACAAGATGGCGACGGTGCGCCAGATGATCCTGCGACCGATCTTGCGCGACGGGCTGTTGACCGCCGAAGGCGAGGTGTGGAAGCGCTCGCGCAAGGCGATGGCGCCGGTGTTCACGCCGCGGCATATCTTCGGCTTCGCCGAGCCGATGCTGCGCCGCACGATGCAGTTCGTCGCCCGCTATGACGAAGGCGGCATGACCGATGTCGCCCATGACATGACGCTGCTCACCTACGATATCCTGGCCGAAACGCTGTTTTCGGGCGAGATTGCGGGCGAGCCCGGCAGTTTCGCGCAGGAAATCGACCGCCTGTTCGAAACCATGGGCCGTGTCGATCCGCTCGACCTGTTGCGCGCGCCCGAATGGCTGCCGCGGCTGACCCGCATCCGCGGCCGCAAGACCATGGCGTATTTCCGCAAGATCGTCACCGATACGGTCAAGATGCGCGAGGAGCGGCTGAAGCGCGACCCCGACACCGCGCCGCAGGATTTCCTGACGCTTCTGCTGCGCGCCGAAGGCCCCGACGGGCTGACGCGGGCGGAAGTCGAGGACAACATCATCACCTTCATCGGCGCCGGCCACGAGACCACCGCGCGGGCGCTGGGCTGGACGATCTACTGCCTCGCCGAAGCGCCGTGGGAGCGCGAAAAGGTCGAGCGCGAGATCGATGCCGTGCTGGCGCGCGAACCCGACCCGACGAAATGGCTCGACGCAATGCCGTTCACCCGCGCCGCCTTCGAGGAGGCGCTGCGGCTTTATCCGCCGGCGCCGTCGATCAACCGCGAGCCGATCGAGACGGAGACCTGGAACGATCTGGTGCTCCCCAAGCGCGCGGCCGTACTGGTGATGCCTTGGGTCGTACACCGCCACAGAAAACTGTGGGACATGCCCGACGCCTTCATGCCCGAACGCTTCCATCCGGGAAACCGCGAGAAGATCGACCGCTTCCAGTATCTGCCGTTCGGCGCCGGTCCGCGCATCTGCATCGGCGCCAGCTTCGCCATGCAGGAGGCGATCATTGCGCTGGCCATCATGTTGTCGCGCTTCCGCTTCGACGTGACGGCCGAGACCAAGCCGTGGCCGGTGCAGAAACTGACGACACAGCCGCAAGGCGGCCTGCCGATGCAGGTGACGCGGCGCGTTTAACGGCGCAACGCCTTGTTACGCGATGCCGGCGGGCTTGCGCTGGAACTGGCCTGCGGCGCGGAAGCGCCAGAGATAGCTGGGCAGGATTGTGCCGATAGACTGCGGCTGGATGTCGAGGCCGGCAAGGTTCCGGTTGGCCTTGTTGGCCTCCTCCGACACAATGTTGGGCTGGCGCAGCAGCAGCACCTGGTCCTTGGTCAGCAACGGGTTGGGCAGCAGGCCGAGGATCGAGGCCTGCAGATTGGCCATCCACCACGGCACCGGCACCAGGAGCCGCTTGCGCTCGATGACGGTGAGCAGCTCTTCCATGCACTGCTTGAAGGTGAGCACTTGCGGCCCGCCGAGTTCATAGATCTGGCCGCCCTTGATCTTGCCCTCGACCGAACGCGCCACCGCTTCGGCGACATCGCCGACATAGACCGGCTGGAACTTGGTATGGCCGCCGCCGATCAGCGGCAGCACCGGCGAATAGCGCGCCATGTCGGCGAAGCGGTTGAAGAAACTGTCCTCGGGTCCGAAATTGATCGACGGTCGGAAGATGACGGCGTCCGGGATCGTCTCCAGGACGGCCTTTTCGCCGAGCGCCTTGGTGCGGGCATAGTCGGACTCGGCGTTGAGGTCGGCGCCAAGCGCCGAAATATGGGTCAGTCCTGCGCCGACCGAGCGCGCGGCTTCGGCGACGGCGCGGGCGCCGAATTCGTGCACGGTGTTGAATTTCTGCCGGCCGCTTTCATGCGGGATGGCGACCAGATTGATGACATGGTCGGCGCCCTGCACGGCGCGATCGACGGACCAGCGCACGCGCACATTGGCCTGCACCGGCTGGATCTGGCCGACATTGCCGAGCGGCTGCAGATGTCCCGCGAGATCGGGCCGGCGCACCCCCACCCTGATGCGGTAGCCGCGCTTGGCCAGCGCCCGCACGATGTGGCGGCCGACGAAGCCGGAGCCGCCGAAGACGACCACGAGCTTGGGGATCTGCAGGATTTCGGTCATGGCTGGCTCCGGCGCTCGAAAGCTTGGCTGAAGCCGTTTCATAGTCCGTTTTGGGCCAAAGGCAAAGGGTGACGCGTCGTCGCTGCCACCCTCTTATGGACCCTTCAGAACGCCTTGCCGAGGCGCGCGTCGACCGACTGGCGGTTGCCGCCGCGGATAACGAAGAACAGCAGGATGGCCGCCCATAGAAGCGACTTTTCAGCGCCGGAAAAGCCCTGGCCGACAGTGATCCAGTGGAACCAGACGGTGACCAGCAGCACGATCATACCGGCCAAGGCGGCGGGCCGAGTCAACAGGCCGATGGCGATCAGAATGCCGCCGAAGAATTCGGTGCAGGACAAAAGCAGCGACCAGAACGCGCCGGGATAGAAGCCGAGGCCTTCGACCATCTCGGCGGTGCCGAAAGGGTTGGTGATCTTCTGCGAGCCGTGAATGGTGAGAAACCCGCCGGCGACGACGCGCAGAAGGGTTTCGGCGCCATCATACAGCGACGAATACAGGCGGCCAAACACCGGAACGATAAGTTTGCCCCGGGAAGCGTCGGTGGTTGCGGACATCGTAGCTCCTGTTGTTGTGACGATCCCTTGCAAACGCCCGATGGTTCCGGCAAGTCAAGTTAACAAAAGTTAACTTCCGCCATCATGTTTTAGCACACAGAGCACGAACGCAGAAAACCCCGCCGAAGCGGGGTTTTCCGGGTGACGCAACTGTCGGGACAGAGCGCAACGCGGCGGATAACCTGGGTTGTGTGCGTCAAGTTCTGCAAAATGGGGCGGCCATGATGCTGGTCATGCGGCTTGGCGCAGAGCGAGCTT
>NZ_JAMYQZ010000079.1:0-29116 GCF_040321145.1 Mesorhizobium sp. M0514 | reverse complement strand
GTCCTCCGGCGGACAAGAAAACTGTCACCCATGCTATCGGTCCATTCTGTTACCTATCTATCCGGTTCGGACAGCCCTTCCTCTCCCCCGATCGACGGGGGAGAGGAAGGGCGCCAAGCCTGGGATACTCACATCGCCGTAAAACCATTATCGACAAACAGATGCGTGCCATTGACGAAGCTGGACTCATCGCTGGCGAGGTACAGCGCTGCCTTGGCCACTTCCTCCGGCTCACCGATGCGGCCCTGCTGTGCGGCCAATGCGGCGTCCGACACGTCGACGCCGAGCTTGCCGAGATCGGCGACCTCGCGCAGGCCGTGCGGCGTGCGGATGAAGCCGGGACAGACGGCGTTGCAGCGTATGTTGCGGTCGCGGAATTCGACTGCGATGGCGCGCGCGAACATGTGGCAGGCGCCCTTGGTGGTGTCGTAGAGCACCTCCATGGGTGTGGCCGCCACAGCCGAGATCGACGAGGTGCAGACGATCGAACCGCCACCGGCAGCGATCATGCCCGGGAGCACGGCGCGCGTCATCAGGAACATCGAGCGGACATTGACCGCATGCAGCCAGTCCCATTCCTGCACTGTCGTCTCCAGGAACGGCTTTATCACGATGGTGCCGGCATGGTTGAACAACACCGTGGCCGGGCCGAGCCTGGCAGTCGCCGCCTTCACTGCGGCCTCGACCTGCGCCTCGTCCGAGACGTCGGCCACCCAGTGTTCGGCGATATGTCCCCGCGCGCGTATCGCCGCCGCAGTGGCTGCCGCCGCCTCGCCATTGCGGTCGATGATCGCCACCTTGGCGCCTTCGGCGGCGAACAATTCCGAGGCCGCTCCGCCCATTCCGGTCGCGCCGCCCGAGATGATTGCAATCTTGCCGGCTAGTCTTGTACCCATGTTCTGTTCCCCGTTCCCGATCGAAATAATCCGCATTTACGCCGGAATGGCGATGCTATCGCCTATGCAGACGTCGGCCAAGCTTGTCGCTCGCTTGTCTCCAACAGGGGTCTCCCAGCAATGCCAAGCCAAATAATAAGGAATACTGAGAAAATCATTCTACACATCTCCAAAAAATAGCACTCGACAAAGTCTACTGATTTTATAGATTAATCCGCAAGACGGAGGTCGATATGTCCTATATCCAGAACGCCGAGACGGACCGCACCAGCCAGAGGCTGGCCAATAGCCAGGCTTTCCGCCCGGCCTATGCCGGCGCTTTCGCCTATCTCGTCTTTGCCCTTGCGTTCGTGTTCACCGGGGCAGTCGTGCTCGGCTTGATTCCCTGACCGATCAGGCCGAAAGGGTGGCGACCTAGCGCTTTCAGTGAGTGACCGGAGTTGATGAACCGAACGCGGACGCGCTTTGGCGCTGATGCTTGTTTTTACGCATGTCGTCGTCTCAAAACCGGGGGCGACATACATCCAACGTGATGGAGGAGATGGCAATGCCGATCGAGTTCACGCATGTTCCCGGTAAAACGCACGCCGCCGATGCCGGTTCGGCCGTACCGTTCTTCTATGATTTCGTCGAGACGGCGACCAAGCTGTCGCTGATCGAGGATTCCGGCTTCCAGAACATCGTCGTCGACGACCCGGCCGGGCTGTTGACCAATATGGACATCGCCGCCCAGGCGCTGGACCGCACCTCGTCGCTGGAAGTGGTGCTGACGCACTGGGCCGGCGTGATCGCGCCAGCCGTTGCGGCGCGGCAACTGGCGGCGCTCGACGCCAGGAGCGGCGGCCGGCTGGCGCTGAGGATGCTGAGCGAGCCGCTGGATGACGACGATGCCGAGACGCGTCCGGTCGGCCACACCGTGGTCTGGCAGCGCATCGACGAATATCTGGTGCTGCTGAAGCGGCTGTGGTCGAACGACCGGCCTTTCGACCATGAAGGTGCATTCTACAGCATCAAGGGTGGCTATGTGCCGCGCAAGGGGCCCCATGGCGTCGACGTGATCATCCGCATGGGTGGCCAGTCCGGCACCGCGCTCAAGGTTGCCGGCCGCCATGCCGACGTGTTTGAACTCACGGCTGGTTCGCTCGACGAGATCCGCCAGCTGATGGAACGGGCGCGCAGCGCCGCCGCCGAGCATGGCCGCGCCGGCAAGCTGCGTTTTGCGCTTCCGGTCCGGGTCCGCTCGGAGGGTGGCGCCTCTACCGTCGGCCACAAGGCGGTCGAACTTTCCGGACCACCGGCGCAGATCGCCCTGTCGCTGCTGCCCTATGCGGCGCTGGGCATCAGCGAGTTCATGATCGTCGGTGTCGACCGGCCGCGCGAGATCGCCGGCGTCGGCCGCGAGACGATCGCGCTCTTGCGCAACTCGCTGGCACGCCGGGAGGCGGAGGTGCCGCAGCCCGGCGCGTTTGCCTCGCGGGGCGGGTCGGATATTCACGCAGGGTGAATTTGCGGGTGAATGAAAGCTATTTCGTAGCGTTCCGTCACCCCCCTCTGCCCGGCAGGGCAGAGGGGTGCTGTCCCGCCAGCGTCTAATCACCACTCAGTACTGCCAGCGCCTCCAGCACCGCGCCAGATTCCGTAAGCGCACCAAACACCCCGTCCTCCACCGTCACCATATGCAGCGCCGCGTCATGCGCGTATTGGTCGCCGCTGGCGCAGGCGTCGGCGATGGTCAGGCACTGGAAATTGAGGTCGCAGGCCTCGCGCAGCGTCGTGTGCACGCAGACATCGGTCGTGCAGCCGGAAAAGATCAGATGGGTGATGGCGCGTGCGCGCAGCACAAGCTCCAGATCCGTATAGGTGAAGGCGCTGTTGCAGGTCTTGTCGACGATGATGTCGTGCGGCGCGACGTCGATCTCGGCGACGATCTGAAAGCCGGGGCCGGAGCGCAGCAGCACGTCGGTGCCTTCGAGACCCGCCCGCTTGCGGCGCCATCTCTCGTACGGCGTCATGTCGGCCATGTCGCCGCGATATCCCTGCCTGGTGTAAATGATGGTGAGGCCGGCCGCACGTGCCGCTGATATCAGTCGGTTAACTGTCGGCAGGATGGCGCGCAGCGGCGCGGGGTCATAACCCTTCCTGGCGAAATAGCCGGTCGGCGAGAGGAAATCCTCCTGCAGGTCGATGACCAGCAGCGCGGTGTTTGCCGGCACCAGCCGGCCGTCATAGGGGAAATCGAACGGTATCGCCTTGATCATCGCAGCCTGCCTCAATTGCTGCCCGGTATCGTGGCCCAGCAACCCTGGGCCGTCCATCCCTCGGTGCGACGACACCAGGTAGACCGATGCCAGGACGATGTGCCGTTGAGACATCGCGCCCACAATCGTCGGCCAAAAAGCCATCTTGTTTGTTGACTACAAAGCTCATGTTTTATAGTCAAGCAGGGGCACTCGGCCGCCTGAATTGTTTCCAGCGGCGGTGCCGCGTTTGAGAGAAGCCAGAATCCGTGGCTGGAGTTTTCGGGGTCGAGATGGGGGTGTTCCCGCATCCCGTCACCGGCCAGCCGATCGGTTACGTGCAATGACGAAGCGAGGACGAAGCGTGTCCAGAAATGGTTTGTTGGCGGCGCTGGCCGCGGTCATGCTGTCGGCCGGCAGCGCTGCTGCGCAAGAGCAGCCAAACACGCAGCCCAGGGTGACGACGGTGCCCGCTGCAGATCCCCAGTCGGCGCCAACCGTAGTCGAACAGCCCGCACCGGCTGCGCCTGTCGCGCCGGCTTCGCCAACTGCCGGGCAGGCGGCGCCGACCGCGCCCCAGCCGGCAAACCAGCCCGGTGCATCCGCGCAGGCCGAGCCTTCGGCAATATCGCTGACGCTGCCGCACGATCTGTCGCCCTGGGGCATGTTCATGGCCGCCGACATCATCGTCAAGGCGGTGATGATCGGGTTGGCCTTCGCCTCGCTCGTCACCTGGACGGTGTGGCTGGCCAAATCGCTGGAGATTCTCTTCGGCAAGCTCGGCGCCCGGCGCGCTGCGCGCGCCATCGGCAATGCCGCCACACTGCGCCAGGCCGGGCGCTCGCTTGGCAACAGTGGCGGCCCCGGTGCGCTTTTGGTGCGGGCAGCCGAGGAAGAGACTGCCCTTTCGGCCGGTGCGCTCGGCCATGTTACCGGCGACGGGCTGAAGGAACGCGTGACGTCGCGCCTGTCGCGCATCGAGGCGGCGGCCGCGCGGCGCGTGTCGCGCGGCACCGGCGTGCTGGCGACGATCGGCTCGACGGCGCCCTTCGTGGGCTTGTTCGGCACCGTCTGGGGCATCATGAACGCCTTCATCGGCATCTCGCAGGCGCAGACCACCAACCTCGCGGTCGTCGCGCCCGGCATCGCCGAGGCGCTGCTCGCCACGGCGATGGGCCTGGTCGCGGCCATTCCCGCGGTGGTCATCTACAACGTCTTTGCGCGGTCGATAGCCGGCTACCGGCAGCTCCTTGCCGATGCCTCGGCCGGGGTCGAACGGCTGGTCAGCCGCGATCTCGATTTCCGCACGGTGCCGCAGGCGCCCGCGCTGGCGGCGGAGTGATGGGCCATGGCGGCTAGAATTCGCGAGACTGTCGACGGCGATCTCGAGGAAAGCCACGAGATCAACGTGACGCCGTTCATCGACGTCATCCTGGTGCTGCTGATCATCTTCATGGTCGCTGCCCCGTTGGCGACAGTCGACGTCAATGTAGATCTGCCGGGTTCGACCGCGACACCGGCGCCGCGGCCGGAAACGCCGCTGTTCCTGACGCTGAAGGACGGTCTGACGCTCGCGATCGGCAATGACAGCGTGCCGCGCCAGGCTTTTGCCTCCGTGCTCGACGGCAGAACCAAGGGCGATAAGCAGACCCGCATCTTCCTGCGTGCCGACAAGGCGGTCGGCTATGGCGAGTTGATGGAGGTGATGAACCTGCTGCGTGGCGCCGGTTATCTGAAGATCGCGCTGGTCGGGCTGGAGACGGTGCCAGCGGACGCATCCCCGCCGCAACCAGGCGCCGCCCCGTGACGCAACTGGCCGCCGCCGTTCCCACCGCCGACCCGCCGGGCGCCGGCGCGCGCGAGATCGGTTTGTGGGCGGCTGCGGCCATTGTCATTGTCGGCGCGCATGTCGCGATCGTCTATGCCGTCCAGAGCTTCAGCCTGGCCAACATGGCCGATGGCGGCCCGCCGCCGGCTGTGACTATCGAGCTGTCGCCGATGATGGTGGCGCCAGCGGTGCAGGAGGACTCGATGGCCGACGTGGTGACGCCCGAGCCGCCGAACCAGATCGAGGAGGCGGGTGCCGAACTCAAGCCCGTCGTGGAGCCCGAGCCCGGTCAGCCAGAGCCGGTCACCGAGAAGACGGAAGCGGTTCAACCCGCCGCTCCGATCGAGACGGCAGCGGCCGAGCAGCCCGATGAATCGCCGCCGCTGGATGAGGTGGTGCCCGACATCGTCCCGACCATAGCGCCGGATGTGGTCATTCCGCCGCCCCAGACCAAGCCGGTGGAGACCAAGCCGGTGGAGGCCAAGCCGATCGAGAAGGCGAAGAAGGCTGCCGAAAAACCCAAGCCGAAACCGAAAGAGAAGAAGGAAAAGGCCGCGCCGGCGAAAGCGGTCGTGACCGCCAGTGTCGATCAAAAGGCAGCGGCGAAGGCGTCGGCGCCGAAGGCTTCGCAATCGAGAGGATCATCAGTCAGTGCAAGCAAATGGAACTCCCAGCTGATCGGATGGATCAATCGGCACAAGCGCTACCCGAGCGCGGCAAGGTCGCGGCGCGCCGTGGGTACCGCAAATGTGACCTTCGTCGTCAGCGCTTCGGGCAAGGTGACCTCCGTCCGGCTGACACGATCTTCGGGGGACGCCGATCTCGATCGCGCCGCGCTCGGCATTCTGCAGGGTGCGACGGTGCCCGCGCCACCGCCTGAGAAGGCCGGTACGGCTGTCGTGGCGCCTTTGATGTTCACGCTGCGGAACTAGAAGCAGCCGGACAAGGCCGATCCCATGACCATGTACTTTCCCGCTTGACTGACCCGCCGGACCGAATACGCTAGCGCAAAATACCGGCCTTGGTCGCCGGGCGGCAAATATGCCTCGTATGCCTCGCCCTCCGGCGCTGGCTGCGGGGCATTGTCATTTCTGAGGATCGGTTTGAAACGGCGTATCGAGATCGGCATCCTGTATTCCCGCTCGGGCAGCTACCAGCTGGTCTCCGATGCGTGCCGGATGGGCGCCATGCGCGCCATCGCCGACATCAATGCCGATCGGAGCTATGGCATCGAACTGGTTCCGGTCGAGCGCGATCCGCAAAGTAATGCCGATCGCTACGCGACTTTGTGCGAGGACATTTTCAGGACCAGCAGCGCGCGCCATGTCGTCGGTTGCGTCACCTCGTGGAGCCGCAAGGAAACCATCCCGGTGCTGGAGAAGGCCGGCGGCATGCTCTGGTATGCCTGCCCCTATGAAGGGTTCGAGGCCAACGAGCATGTCGTCTACATGCACGCCTGCCCCAACCAGCATCTGGTTCCGCTGATGGCGCATGTCGTGCCGCGTTTCGGCGCCAACGGCTTCCTGCTCGGCTCGAACTACATTTGGGGCTGGGAGATGAACCGCGTGGCGCGCGACCTGATCGCGGATGCCGGCGGCAAAGTGCTGGGCGAGCGCTATCTGCGCATCGGCGAGACCGACGTGTCGCGGTTGATCGCGGAAATCCGGGCGACGAGGCCGAGCTTCATCCTCAACAATCTGATCGGCACCTCGTCGTATGCCTTCCTGGCGGCTTACCGCGAGTTGGGCGATGAGGATGCGGCATTCAGGCCGGAAAACTGCCCCGTCATCTCCTGCAACCTCACCGAAGGCGAGTTGCCGGCGATCGGCGAGACAGGGAAAGGGCATCTGTCGGTCGGGCCCTATTTCGCGCCCCGGCCGGCTGCCTTCGCTTCGTCCTTCGAGGCCTCCGCCTATGCCTCGGTGCAGGTGATGGCCGACGTGCTGTCGCGCGATGCCGATGCCGGCCCGGCGGAATTTTCCAAAGCCTTCGCCGAGCGGCGCTTCTCGACCCGGCTCGGGCCGATCGCCATCGACGCGCATTCCCAGCACGCGACGCTGCCGGTGATCATCGGCCGGATCGCCGATGGCTTCTTCGAGGTCGTCAGCCAGGAGGATGAGGTCGCGCCGGATCCCTATCTGTCGCGCTACGACCCCGCCAAGACATTCGGCGGTCCGCGCCTGAGGGTGGTGTCATGACCCGGACGCGCATCCCCAATCTCGGCGGCGCGCGGGCTTTCATCCTGCATCGCCCGCATCCGACGGTGCAGGCCATCACCAGGCAATTGTCGGCCATCGGCCTGGCTACGATCGACTGCTGGCCGGAATTGCCGCCGGAAGCTCTCGCGGCCGATTTCGTCTTCTTCGATGCCGATCTCGGTTTCGACGAGCAATTCCCGTGGAAGCCGGGCGAGGCGCCGATGCCGCTGGTGGCGCTGATCGGTTCCGAGGCGCCGGGGCGTATCGAATGGGCGCTGTCGCACAAGGCCGATGCGCAGCTGCTGAAGCCGGTCGGCAATGCCGGTGTGTACAGCGCATTGCTGATCGCGAGACAGAGTTTCGAGGCACGAAAACATTTAGCCAGCGAGATAGCGTCGCTGCGCCAGCGCGTCGCCGAGCGCCAGACCATTGTGCGCGCGGTGACGGCGCTGTCGAAAGGCAGCGATGACGAGCGTGCCTATGCACAACTGCGATCGCTGGCGATGAGCTGGCAGATCAGCGTCGAGGATGCCGCGCGTCGCATCGTGGCAATGACAAGCGAGGAAGCAACGGGGGAAGAAGGCGGCGATGACCAGTCCCATCGCGCCTGATCTACCGGTGCGCATGCCGGTCAAGCCGCGCGCCGGTGTCTGGCGCCGGCTGGTGAAACGCCGCCTGGCGCTGCTCGGCCTGGTCATCGTCGCCATTGTCCTTGCCGGCGCTGTGCTGGCGCCCCGGCTGACCGGCTATGACCCCAACGAGCAGATGTTCGACGGCCTGACCATCGAGGGCTCGCCGCTGCCGCCCAGCGCCCAGTACTGGCTCGGCACCGACCTGCTCGGACGTGACCTCTTGACCCGCATCCTCTACGGCGCCCGCACCTCGCTGATCATCGGCATCGTCGCCAATGGCGTGGCGCTTTTGATCGGCACTTTGGTGGGCGTCACCGCAGGCTATTTCCGCGGCTGGATCGGCAGCGCCCTGATGCGTTTCACCGATCTGATGATGGCGTTCCCGGCGCTGCTGCTCGCCATCTGCCTGGCGGCAGTGTTTCAGCCCAGCCTGTGGATCGTCGCCATGGTCATCGCGCTGGTCAACTGGGTGCAGACGGCGCGTGTCATCTACACCGAGACATCGTCGCTGGCCGAGCGCGAGTTCATCGATGCCGAGCGCAGCATCGGGGCGAGTGCGCCGCGCATCCTATTTCGCCACATCCTGCCGCATCTGCTGCCGACCATCATCGTCTGGGGCACGCTCGGCATCTCGACCACGGTGCTGCTGGAGGCGACGCTTTCCTTCCTCGGCATCGGTGTGCAGCCGCCGACCGCGTCGTGGGGCAACATCATTTTCGAGAACCAGACCTATTTCCAGGCCGCGCCCTGGCTGGTGTTCTTTCCCGGCGCCGCAATCCTGGCGTTGGCGCTGGCCTTCAACCTGATCGGCGACGCGCTGCGCGACATCCTCGATCCGACGCAAAGGGGCCGGGAATAATGGGGGGCCGGTCGTGATCGCCTATCTCGGCCGCCGGCTGATCCAGTCGCTGCTCATCCTGCTTGGCGTCTCGCTGATCACTTTTGCGCTGCTCTATCTGCTGCCGGCCGATCCGGTGCGCCAGATCGCCGGCCGCAGTGCTACGCCGCAGACAGTGGAAAACATCCGCCAGCAGCTCGGCCTCGACCAGCCTTTCGTCGTCCAGTATTGGCACTACCTGACGAAGCTAATCAGCGGCGATCTCGGCCGCTCCTACATCCAGCGCTCGGAGGTTACCGAGCTCATCGTCTCGCGGCTGCCGGCCAGCCTGCTTTTGATGGTGGGCGCCATATTGTGCGAGTTGCTGATCGGTCTAAGCATGGGGCTGATCGCCGCCGTCAAGCGCGGCTCCGCCACCGACCAGACCCTGATGGTGGCCTCCTTCGTCGGCGTCTCGGCGCCGCAATTCGTCGTCGGCTTATTGCTGCTCTACGTCTTTGCCGTGCGGCTAAGCTGGTTTCCGATCGGCGGCTACGGCACATGGCGCCATCTGGTGCTGCCGTCGTTGACCATGGGCGTACTCGGCGCCGGCTGGTATGCGCGCATGATGCGCTCGTCGATGATCGACGTGCTGCGCCAGGATTATGTCCGCACGGCGCGGGCCAAGGGCCTGGCGCGCAGCGCCATTATTTTCCGCCACGCACTGCCGAATGCCATCCTCCCGGTCATCGCCATGATCGGCATCGACATTGGCATCTTCATGGGCGGCATCGTCGTCGTCGAAAGCGTGTTCGGCTGGCCCGGCATCGGCCAGCTGGCCTGGCAGGCGATCCAGCGCGTCGACATTCCGATCATCATGGGCGTCACGCTGGTGTCGGCCTTCGCCATCGTGCTCGGCAATCTGCTCGCCGACATCATCGCGCCGTTCATCGATCCCCGCATCAAGCTCAGATGAAAATGAAACAGAGAAAGGGAACACAACAATGAAAAAGTTTCTCGCATCCACAGTCGCGGCATCCGCCTTGGCCCTCATGCTCGGCATGACAAGCGTCCGCGCCGAAGACACGGTCGATCCCAACGCCAAGCAAGGCGGCGCCATCACCATCACCTACAAGGACGATGTTGCGACCCTCGATCCGGCGATCGGCTATGACTGGCAGAACTGGTCGATGATCAAGAGCCTGTTCGATGGGCTGATGGATTACGAGCCAGGCACCACCAACCTGAAACCCGATCTGGCAGAAAGCTACGAGATTTCGCCCGACGGCCAGACCTTTACCTTCAAGCTGCGCCATGGCGTGAAATTCCACAATGGCCGCGAGATGACGGCCGACGACGTGAAATATTCGCTCGACCGCGTCACCAATCCGAAGACGCAGAGCCCCGGCGCCGGCTTCTTCGGCTCGATCAAGGGCTATGACGATGTCGCCGCCGGCAAGGCCGAAGGCCTTTCCGGCGTCACCGTCGTCGATCCCTACACGGTGAAGTTCGAGCTGACCCGGCCCGACGCCACCTTCCTGCATGTCATGGCCATCAATTTCGCCCATGTCGTGCCGAAGGAAGAGGTCGAGAAATATGGCGCCGATTTCGGCAAGCATCCGGTGGGCACCGGCGCCTTCAAGCTCGCCGAGTGGACACTCGGCCAACGCATCGTCTTCGAGCGCAATGCGGATTACTGGCACAAGGGCCTGCCGCATCTCGACAAGATCACCTTCGAGATCGGCCAGGAACCGATCGTGGCGCTGCTGCGCTTGCAGAAGGGCGAGATCGATGTGCCCGGCGACGGCATTCCGCCGGCAAAATTCCAGGAGGTGATGGCCGATCCCGAGCAGAAGGCGCGCGTCGTCGAAGGCGGTCAGCTGCACACCGGCTACGTCACCATGAACACCACCATGGCGCCGTTCGACAATGTGAAGGTGCGTCAGGCCGTCAACATGGCGCTCAACAAGGCGCGCATCATCCAGATCATCAACGGCCGCGCCGTGCCGGCCAACCAGCCGCTGCCGCCGTCGATGCCGGGCTACGACAAGGAATACAAAGGTTATCCCTATGACGTAGCCAAGGCCAAGGCGCTGCTGGCCGAGGCCGGTCATCCCGATGGTTTCGACACGCAGCTGTTCGCCATGAACACCGATCCCAACCCGCGCATTGCCCAGGCGATCCAGCAGGACCTGGCGGCCATCGGCATCAAGGCCAGCATCCAGTCGCTGGCGCAGGCCAATGTCATCGCCGCCGGCGGTGACAAGGCCGGCGCGCCGATGATCTGGTCGGGCGGCATGGCCTGGATCGCCGACTTCCCCGATCCGTCGAATTTCTACGGCCCGATCCTCGGCTGCGCCGGCGCGGTGCCGGGCGGCTGGAACTGGTCGTGGTACTGCAATAAGGACCTCGACGCCAAGGCGGCCGAGGCGGATTCTGTGGTCGACCCGGCAAAGGCCGGCGAACGCGACAAGATGTGGAGCGCCATCTACGACAAGGTGATGGAAGACGCGCCTTGGGCGCCGGTCTTCAACGAACAGCGCTTCACCATGAAATCCGCCCGAATGGGCGGCGCCGACAACCTCTATGTCGACCCGGTCCATATCCCGATCAACTATGACAATGTGTACGTAAAAGATGTGCAATAGCTGCGACTACACCATCCATGGGCGCCATCACCATTTCGGCTGGGACAATTCCTTTGTCCCGGCCGAGCGGGTGGCGCCCGGCGCGACCATCGAGTTCCAGTGCCTCGATGCCGCCGGCGGCCAGCTGAACGCCGACAGCACGGTCGCCGAAATCGTCAAGCTCGACTTCGCCGGGGTCAACCCGGTGACCGGGCCGATCTTCGTCGAGGGCGCCGAGCCGGGTGACGCGCTCAAGGTGACGATCGAGATGTTCAAACCGTCCGGCTTCGGTTGGACGGCGAACATTCCCGGTTTCGGCCTGCTCGCCGACGACTTCACGGAACCGGCGCTGAACATCTGGAAATACGATGCAGCCGCGCTCGAACCGGCGCTGTTCGGGAAAAACGCGCGCGTACCACTGAAGCCGTTCGCCGGCACCATCGGCAATGCGCCGGCTGAGATGGGGCTTCACTCGGTGGTGCCGCCACGGCGGGTCGGCGGCAATCTCGACATCCGCGATCTCGCTGCCGGCACGACGCTCTATCTGCCGGTTGAGGTGGCCGGCGCGCTGTTCTCGGTCGGCGATACGCACGCCGCACAAGGCGATGGCGAGGTCTGCGGCACGGCGATCGAGAGCCCGATGGACGTCGTGCTCAAGCTCGACCTTGTCAAGGACGCCAGGCTGAAGACGCCGCGCTTCACCACCGCCGGTCCGGTGACGCGCCATCTCGACGCCAAGGGTTACGAGGTGACGACGGGGATTGGGCCGGATCTGATGGCGGGCGCGAAGGAGGCGGTGGAGCAGATGGTCGATCTGCTCGCTGGGCGTTACCAGATCGATCCGGTCGAGGCCTATATGCTGGCCTCGGTGTGTGGTGATCTGCGCATCAGCGAGATCGTCGACATGCCGAACTGGGTGGTGTCGTTCTATTTTCCGCGTTGCGTGTTTGAATGATGTCAGGTCGGCGCTGCACCCCCACCCCGCTGCTTCGCAGCGACCCTCCCCACAAGGGGGAGGGTAAAGCGCTGCCGCCCTACCTCCCCCTTGTGGGGAGGTCGGACCGGAGGTCCGAGTGGGGGTCAGCGCCAAGGTTTGTGCGAATGGTGCGACGGAACCAATCCGTCGCAGGGCTCCACCCACAATGACCCTCGCCGACAACCCCATCCTCTCCATCGCCAACCTCTCCGTCAGCGTGCGCGGCGAGGACGGCGAGCGCGATGTCGTCTCCAACCTGTCGCTGACGCTGGCGCGCGGCGAGACGCTCTGCATTGCCGGCGAATCCGGCTCCGGCAAGTCGATGACCGCGCTGGCGATCATGCAGCTTTTGCCGCAGCCGGCGGCGCGCATATCGTCAGGCATGATCCGTCTTCGGGATGGGAATCGGGGCGACACCGACCTAGCAACCCTCGACGAACGCCAGATGCGGCGCATTCGCGGCGACCGCATCGCCATGATCTTCCAGGAGCCGATGACCTCGCTCAACCCGGTTCTGTCGATCGGCCGGCAACTCACCGAATCAATCGAGGCGCATACCAGCCTGTCGTCGGCGCAAGCCCGCCGGCGCGCCATCGAGGCGTTGAAGGCGGTGCGCATTTCGGAGGCGGAAAGCCGGTTAAAGCAGTTTCCGCACGAACTCTCCGGCGGCATGCGCCAGCGGGTGATGATCGCCATGGCGCTGGCGCTCGAGCCCGACGTGCTGATCGCCGACGAACCGACGACGGCGCTCGACGTCACCGTGCAAGGCGAAGTGCTGGAGCTGTTGCGCGACCTGCAGCGCCAGCATGGCACCAGCGTCATCCTGATCACCCACGATATGGGCGTGGTTGCCGAAATGGCCGACCGGGTCATCGTCATGCGCGACGGCCGCATGGTCGAAGAAGGCACGACATCGGATATTTTTGTCCAGCCGCAGGCCGACTATACGCGCGAACTGCTGGCTGCCGTGCCGCGCATCGGCAGTGGCGTCGGTCGACAGAAATCCAGGGATGCGATTGACGTCTTGAAACCGGCCAATGTCGCCGAGATCAACGACCTGCATGTCCGCTTCGATCTGCGTGGCGGCATCTTTGGCCAGGTCACCCGCCGCGTCCACGCCGTCGAGGGCGTCAGCTTCTCGATCGCGCCCAACGAAACGCTTGCTCTGGTCGGCGAATCCGGCTGCGGCAAGTCGACGACCGCCAAGGCGCTGGCCGGACTGGCGCCGTATAGCGGCGACATCGTCATTGGCGGGCGCAATCTCTCCGGTCTTGGCCGCGACGAGCGCAAGGCGGTGCGCCGTGACGTCCAGATGATTTTCCAGGATCCCTTCGCTTCGCTCGATCCGCGCATGCGCGTCGGCGAGCTCGTCGCCGAGCCGCTGGTGATCCATGGCATCGCCTCGAAGGACGAGCGCCGGGAACGGGTCGCGGCGCTGTTCGAGCGCGTCGGCCTGTCGGCCGACCAGATGGAGCTTTACCCGCACGAATTCTCCGGTGGCCAGCGCCAGCGCGTCTGCATTGCACGGGCGCTGGCGCTCCGACCAAAACTGATCATCGCCGATGAAAGCGTCTCGGCCCTCGACGTTTCGGTGCAGGCGCGCGTGCTCGATCTCCTGAAGGAATTGCAGCGCGAATTCGGCGTCGCCTATCTCTTCATCTCGCACGACATGGCGGTGGTCGAGAACATTTCCGACCGCGTTGCCGTCATGTATCTCGGCCAGATCGTCGAGATGGGCACGCGCGACCAGGTGTTTTCCAACCCGCGCCATCCCTACACCAGGCGGCTGATCGACGCCGTGCCGGTGCCCGATCCGGCGCAGCGCAGAACGCGCTTCGCGCGCCTCGACCAGGAAATCCCGAGCGCCACCCGCAGGATCGGGGAGGCGCCGCTGAAGCTGGCGCTGAACGATGTCGGAGGCGGCCATCTGGTTGCTGCGGAAAGCTGAGCCCGCACTGGCTGGCGATTGCAGCTTTACCTTGTTAAGCACAACCAGGACTTGTCATCTCGGGTTTACCACGCCTTAGGTAGATGACGGCCACTATACGGTCGGCGTTCTTGCCCTGGGGGAAAACAGTGCTCAAGGCGGTTCTGCAGCTGCTGCCGGGTCGGTTCATGGATGTGCGCATGCGCGTATCCGCCGACTACGAGACGCGTGTCGTGGAGCGGCCCGGGCGCTGGATGAAGGCTGCCGAACTGGAGCAGCTGAGCAGCGATCTGCGGCTGGTAGCGTCCAAGACACTGAAGTTCGGCAGCCTGACCTATGGCGTGTTTTCCGGTGACCGCAGCCGGCTGGAACATTCCATCATCACCATCGTCTATCGCCGCAGCGACGGGCGGCCGATCGCCTTCAACGCGCTGGCGCTGATGGAGATTTCGCTGGCCGGCAAGCCCTATGAAGTCTTGCACCTCGGTCTGGTCATGATCGATCCGGACGAGCGCAGCCGCGGTCTCAGCTGGATCCTCTACGGCCTGACCTGCTTCCTGATGTTTTTGCGCAACCAGTTCAGGCCGATCTGGATCTCCAACGTCAGCCAGGTGCCGGCCGTCGTCGGCATGGTCGCGGAGGCGTTCAGCAATGTGTTTCCCGGACCGCATGCCGGCGCGCGGCGCTCGCTGACCCATGTGCTTTTGGCGCGGCAGATCATGGCGCGGCACCGCCATGTCTTCGGCGTCGGCCCCGAAGCGGGTTTCGACGAAGAGCGTTTCGTCATCACCAATGCCTATACGGGCGGCTCGGACGATCTGAAGAAAACCTTCGACGAGACGGCCAAGCACCGCGAGGAGACCTTTAACGAGTTCTGCCGCAAGGAACTCGACTACGGGCGCGGCGACGATGTGCTGCAGATCGGCCAGATGAGCTTCCAGTCGGCGCGCACCTTTCTCGCCGACACGGTTCCGCGCCGCTCGCTTGCAGCACTTGCCGTGGCCGGCGCGGCCGCCACGCTGCAGCGGCTGGTGCTGCCGGTGGTTCACTGGGCCGATAGCACCCGCCAATGGAATGTGCTGAGACCATGGACACGCTGATGGCTTCATTCGTGGCGTCTCGGTTTATCCGCAAGCTGATGGCAGCCGGCCGATGATGAACCTCGACGGCACGCTCGTCGCCGACACCATCACCTCGCTAGCGGCGCTGGTTGGCCTGCTTGTCGTGATATCGATCATAGGCGGGCGCGACACGGGCGATCCGCTGTCGCGGCGCTTTCTATTCGGCCTCAAGGTGCTGGCAGTGCTGCTTGCCTGCCGCATCCTCGACTGGACCACGGGTCTTGCCTTTTTCCGGTTCGTCACCATCACGGCGGCGGGTCTGCTGCCGCTGGCCGCACTGCTGCTGACCGAAGGCCTGCTGCGCCGGCACGCGCCGTTCGCTCTCAAATTGTTCGCCGCTGGCGGTGCCCTGCTGTTCTTCCTTCTGGCGCCGATCCCGGCACGTTTCGCTGAACCATGGCGAATGGCGGTACTACTTGCCTTCCAGTTCGGAGGTTTTCTCGCCATCGGCTGGTTGGTGATGACGCGCGATCGCGACAGCCTGTCGGCGGCCGAAAACCGCACCGTCGAGCGCATGGCGCTGTCGCTGCTGCTGATCCTTCCGTTCATGGTCACCGACTATCGGCCCGGCCTGTTCGAAGTGCCGGTGCGGCTCGGCGGCATCGCCATCCTGTTCCTGTGCTGGTTGACGATCGGCCTTGGGCGGGCAAGCCTCGGCCATCGCGACACGATCGGCGCCTTCGCCGTCATTGCGCTGAGTTCGATGTTTGCCGGGCTGGCGCTGGGCGGCATCGACGATCTCGGCTGGCGCGGCAGTGTGCAGGGCGTGGTGATCGTGCTTTCCGCAACGCTGCTGGCGGTCATCTACAATGACAGCGTCAGCCTCAATGCGGAGAAGCGCCGCGACTCGTTGCTGAAACACATGGCCGAGGGTGATCTCACCGATTCGGCGCGCTTCCTGCGCGGCCTGCAGAGCCATATCCTAGTCGACGGTGCGCTGATCCTGCCGGCAGCCGACCTCGGTGATTTCGACCTGAAGGTGCTGGCCCGTGCACTGGAGCAGGAGCCCGTGCGCTCGCTCGCCGATACGCAGCCGGGGGCGCCAGTCGACCAGGATATACGCGAGCAGCTTGCCTGGCTGTTCGAGAAATTTGAGGCGACCCATGTGCTGCTGGCGACGCTCGAGCCGTTGACCGTGGTGGCGCTCAACATGCCGGCGCTGGCATCGTCGCCGGGCGTGGAAATGGAGCTGCGGGCAGTCCAGCGCATGGCGATGCTGATCTCGCAGCGGCATGCGAAGGGTTGATCATACTGAACGGGCCGGCTCTTGCGTCGGCCCGTTGCCGTAGCCGGGTCAGGCGGCCTTGGTCTTCAAGGCCTCTTCGTCGCGCACCATTTTTGTCACGGCGGCGAAGTCGAGCTTGCCGGAGCCAAGGACCGGTACCTTTGAGACCACCCGCACTTCGGCCGGGACCATCAGGTCCATGGCGCCGTTGGCCTTGGCGTAGGCGAGGAATTCCGCTCGTGTGGCGCCGGATGCCTCAGTGATGAGGATCAGCTTTTCGCCCTTGCGCGCGTCGGGCACCGTGGCGACCGCCGACAGCGAGCCCTTCCACAATTCGCCGGCCAGCGCTTCGACAGCGGCGAGCGAGATCATCTCGCCGCCGATCTTGGCGAAGCGCTTGGCGCGGCCGCGAATGGTGATGAAGCCGCCTTCGTCGATAGCAACGACGTCGCCCGTATCATGCCAGCCGTCCTCCAGCGGTTCGAGCACGCCGGGCTTCTCGGCCCGGAGATAACCGGCCATGACATTGGGGCCGCGCACGAACAGCCGGCCGCCTTCGTCGATGCCGGGGACCGGATCGAGGCGATATTCCATGCCGGGCATGATCTTGCCGACGGTTCCAGAGCGATTGTACATCGGCGTGTTGATGGAGATCACCGGCGCCGTCTCGGTGACGCCATAGCCCTCGAGTATGCGGACGCCGAACTTCTCCATATAGGTCATGCGCGTCGCTGTCTTGACCGGCTCCGCGCCGGCAAAACAATAGCGTATCGAGCGGAAGTCGTAGGGGTGCGCGGTGCGGGCATAGCCGGAGAGGAAGGTGTCGGTGCCGAAGATGATCGTCGCGTTCGAGCCGTAGATCAGTTCCGGCACGAGGCGGTAGTGCAGCGGCGAGGGGTAGAAATAGACCGGCACGCCGGAGATCAACGGCAGCACCGTGCCCGCGGTCATGCCGAAGGAGTGGAAGATCGGCAGCACGTTGAACACCTTGTCGCCCGAATGGAAGTCGATACGCGACGCCGCCTGGGCGGCGTTGGCCAGGATGTTGCGGTGGGTCAGAACGACGCCCTTCGGCGTGCCTTCCGAACCCGAGGTGAACAAGATCACCGCCGCATCGCCGGGCTTGCGTTTCGCGCGCGGCGTCGACTTGCGCAGCAAGCCGAGCAGCTTATCCTTGAGACTGATGGTCTTTCTGAGATCGTCGAGCCACACGATGTCGACCGAGCGACCGAGTTCCTCGACTACAGCGCCGAGCTTTGCCTGTTCGACGAACGCGCGGGACGTCAGCACGGTGCGGACTTCGGCGGCCTTGCAGGCGGACAGAATATTGGCAGCACCTGCGGTGAAGTTCATCATCGCCGGAACCTTGCCGGCGGACATGACGCCGAGCAGCGTCGCGCAAGAGCCGTTGGCGTTGGGCAGCATGATGCCCAGCGTCTGCTGGTCGGCATAAAGGTTCTGGAACTTCTCACCAAGCACGGCGGCAGCCGTGAGCAGCTTGCTGTAGCTGAGAGAACCGGTGACCGGATCCTGAACTGCGAGCTGTTTCATGCCGCGTTCGTTCGCCGTCTCGATGATCTTTTCCAGTACGGTCTTGTCTATGTCCTGGGTGCGGAAAACGAGATCCGACATCACCTGGTAGAGCGCGGAACCCGCCGCGGCGCGGCGCTTGCGGCCCTTCAGCTCCTGCGGCACCTCGAGCTTGACCGGCTCTAGAATGGTCACCTTGACCTTCGGGAACAGGCGGCGGCGCACATGCTGCGAGCTCAGCCGCGAGAAGTAGGTCTTCTCCAGCCCGTCGATGCGCACCGGCACAACCATCGAGCCGGTCTTGTCGGCAACCATGGCGGCGCCGTCATAGACCTTCATCAGGCCGCCGGTCACCGTGATGCGTCCCTCCGGGAAGATCACCAGCGGGTCGCCGCCCTGCACGATCTTGATCAGCGTGCGGGTCGACATCGGCTTGGCCGGGTTGAGCGGCAAAGCGCGGGCAAGTTTCATGAACGGCTTCATCCACCAGGCCTGGGCAATGGTGTAGTCGATGGCAAAGACCGGCTCCTCATCGGTCAGCGTCAAGGCGAGCGGACCGTCGAGGAAGCTGACATGGTTGAGCGCCAGGATCGGCGCCTTGCCGGCCGCCTTGAGGTTTTCCATGCCCTCGACTTCGAGGCGCAGGAAAGCGCGGAACAGGATGGAGACGAAGTCACGGAAGGGGTTCGTCGGCAAATATTTCAGCATCAGCCAGGCGGCAATCGCATTGGCCGCGACGAGGCCGAACAGGATGCCGCCGGTCGAGACCTTCGTCTGGATCAGGGCCATGATGATGCCGCCGCCAGTCATGAAGCCGGCATTGACGATACTGACGGCGGCGACGACCCGGGCGCGCCGCGCTTCGGGCGACCAGGCCTGCACGGCGGCGAAGGTCGGCACCACCAGGAAAGCGGCTGCAATGGCCATCCCGGCGAGGTCGATGGCGACGCGGATCGTGTTTGGGCCGGCGAAGAATGCGCCAAGGGTTTCCGCCTGGGGCGACGGCGTCATGCCGGAGATGGTCCAGGCGAGATGCAGGCCGAACAGCGCGAGCAGCGCCGTGCCGACCGGTGCCGGCAACAGCACGATGCGGCCCTGCGACATCCAGGCGGCGATGGCCGAACCGATGGCGATCGAGACGGCGAACACGGCGAGGTAGACGGTGACGGCCATTTCGTTGCCGCCGAGCGAATCCTTGATCAGGACCGGCAGGAGCGAGAGCACGATGGCGCCGATCAGCCAGAACCACGACGTCATCAGGCCGGCGCGCCAGATGCGCGTGTCGGTGCGCAATTCGGCGACCTGGCGCCAGGTCGAATGGAAGATGTTCTTGTCGATGACAAGGTCGGGCGCCGCCGAACCGGTGGACGGGATGTAGCGGCTGACGAGCCAGCAACCGACGGCGAGCGCCACCATGATCGGTCCGAACACCGCGACGCCGATGCCATCGGCGGAAACGACGCCGCCGGCTATGGTGCCGCCGAGAATCGCGGCAAACGTGGCTGACTCGATCCAGGCGTTGGCCTTGGGCAGTTCCTTGCGTTCGAGGTGATCGGGCAGGATTCCGTATTTGATCGGTCCGAACAGCGCCGAGATAACGCCGAACATCAACAGCGCCGTCATCAGCACGGGAATGGACGACAGGGCGATGCCGACGACGGAGACACCCGCCGCGGCGATCTCGGCGAATTTCAGACGCTTGGCTATGAGAGCCTTGTCGAAGCGGTCGGCGAGCTCGCCGCCGAGCGCCGACAGGAGCAGGAAGGGGGCCATGAAGACGGCGCCCGCCAAGGTGACCAGTGATGCCGCCTGGTCCGCCGCCAGCGTGAACAGAATAAGGAACACCAGCGTGTTCTTGAGGAAATTATCGTTGAAGGCGGACAGGAACTGCGTCCAGAACAAGGGCGCAAAGCGCCTGGACGTCATCAGATGAGCTGTCGGTCGGTTGATCGGGGCGATTTCCATAGCGGCGACTTCCATTGGGCATGACCGATTAAAATCCTGGCTGGATTGATCAGCGGTCTTGCGCGTTGAGCCTTGTTTAGCGGGAACCCGGTTACACTTCGTTACTGCGGCTGACATCCATCAGCAACTTCTCGGTCTTGGCGTCTTCCAGCCGGTTGATGAAGCGGCTTGCCTCTTCCGAGTCGCGCAGCGTCTTGGTGATGGTGATCGAGGTGTGCACGAGCATGATGGCGGCCATCGCATAAAACCCCTTGGCGGCGAAGCTCGCCTCCATGAAGTAGATGCCGCCGGCCATCATTGTGGTGGCAACGGCGAAACTGGCCATGGTGAAGGTCTTCCAGGCGCTTGAGTCCTTGAGGGAATAGGTGTTCGGGGTCATCGATATGGTCCTTTCGTTTCAAGGTTAGGTTGGTTGGGCGTGGGTCTGTTTCAGGCTGGATACAATCAGGCCGGCTTGGTCATGGTCTTCGTGAGCCGTTCGAGCACGGCGTCGGCGCTGCTTCTCAGCGGCGCGCCGCAGCCGGCGGCCGCAAGCTTCTCTGAGACCGCGGCAGGATCGCCCGACTGTTCCATCTCGGCCATGGCGGCCGCGGTGGCGTCGATCTGCTTTTGCCTGGTGCGCAGGCGCAGCAGCGTCTCCTCGGCGTCCCTGAGCGCCGACAGGCTGGAGCCGGGCGCGCTTTCTCGCAGGCGCTGGGTCGAGTCGACCGCGACAACGATGCGCTGGCCGCGCTGCAATTCGCGCAGGCGCATTTCGGAGACGCGGATGATCCGCTTGAGACGCTCGATCTCGGTGCCGAAGCTTTTCTGCGCCTCGGCGGAGGCGTCGCGTTCGGCTTCCAGCATGGCGATGGTTTCGGCGGCTTCGCGGGCCAGTTCATTCTGTCCCTGCTCGATCGCGGCGATCGTGCGCTTCTCCAAATCGTCGATGCGGAGGACAAGCTTCTTGAACTGCGCGACTTCCTGTTCGTTCTGGGCGATGGCAATTGCAACCGCCCGGCGGGCGGCCGCGATAGCGTCGGCGCAATCGCGGATCTGCTGGCGCAGGATTATCAGCGCGTTGCGGTCGACGACCGCCTCGGCGGCTTCGTAGCTTCGGCCGCGAACGAGAGCAAAAAACTGTTTCAACATTTCCGTTTCTCTTCTATGAACGTTGTTCACGACGCAACGTAGCACACTGTGAACGGCGTTCAAGGATAAAATGAACGTTGTTCATGACTTGCGCATAAGGAAGGTTAATGACCGCAAAACGGGACGCCAAACGCGAGCATCTCAAAGGCAGGCTGATCGAGGCCGCGCACGCGCGCATTCAAGCCTCGGGGCTCGCCGGCCTGCGCGCACGCGACATCACGGCCGATGCCGGCTGCGCGCTCGGCGCGCTCTACACCGCCTTCGCAGACCTCGACGAGCTCATCCTGCACGTCAACTCGATCACGCTGGCAAGACTTGGGGCGGCGTTGGAACAGGAGGCGACCGGCGCGGCCGAGCCAAGGGCCAAGCTGAGGGCTCTGGCCAAAGCCTATCTCTCTTTCGCGCGCGACAATCGCATGGCGTGGAAGGCGCTGTTCGAGCATCGCATGGCGCCAGGCGTGGCGGTGCCCGGATGGCATCTGGCCGAACATGCCGTGCTGATCCAGCATCTGGTCGAGCCGCTGGCCCAGCTGCTCCCGGCGCTGGACACGCCAGAGCTGCTGGCGCGGACCCGCACGCTGTTCTCCGCCGTGCATGGGATCGTCGCCATCTCGCTCGAAGACCGTTTCATTGGCCTGGCGTCCACCGATCTCGAAAGTGAGCTGCTGGGTTTCGTTGGCACGCTGGTGAGCGGACTGGAGACGGAAAGGGAATGAACTGCTGCGATCGGCTCTTGCCTCACGGCACTCTGCCCTTATGAAGATCGTGGCGCGGACTGGCCGGTTGATCCCAGGCCGGCTGAGACTGTTGGGGGATACCCGGTGACAATCGATCAGGACCGCCGGTTTCGGCCCGAAATACAGGGGTTGCGCGGACTGGCCGTCGCTCTTGTCGTGGTCTATCACATATGGCCGGCTGTGCTGCCTGGCGGATATGTCGGCGTCGACGTCTTTTTCGTCATCTCTGGCTATCTGATCACCGGCCTGCTGGCACAGATGGCGCTGCGCGACGGTCGCGTCTCACTGATCGAATTCTACTCGCGACGGGTGCGACGGTTGTTGCCGGCAGCAACCCTGGTGCTGCTGGTCGCATTGCTGGGCACGCTGCTTTTCATCTCAAAGGCGCGCTGGGAGGAAATAGGCAACCAGATCGTGGCGAGCGCTCTTTATGTCGAGAACTGGCGGCTGGCCTCGATTGCGGTCAGCTATCTCGAGGCCGACACCTTGCCGAGCCCGGTGCAACATTACTGGTCGCTTTCCATCGAAGAGCAGTTCTACATCGTCTGGCCGGTGCTCATGATCGGCGTGATCTGGCTGGCGCGCCGCCGTGACCTTCCGCTGAGGGCCTGCCTGATCGGGGCGATGTCGCTCATTTTCGCGGCATCGCTTGTCGCCTCTGTCGTTTTGACGGCAACGTGTCCGGCCCAGGCCTATTTCGTCAGCCATACCCGCCTGTGGGAATTGGCGTTGGGTGGTCTGCTGGTGCTGACCGAACACCGGTTTCGACTGGCGGCACTCACTAGACAGTGGCTGGCGATTGCCGGCATCCTGGGCATCGTTTCGTCCGCCTTGCTGTTTTCCGCTGCAACTCCATTTCCCGGTGTCAGTGCGTTGTTGCCGACCTTGGCCACCGTGCTTGTCATCCTGGCTGGCGAGGTTGAAGTCGGCCGGTTTCGTGGGCTCGATTCCTTGCTACTTCGTTTCATCGGCGATCGCTCCTACTCGGTCTATCTATGGCATTGGCCGCTGATCACCATCTTCCAGGCGCAGGGTCATTCGCTGACCCTTGCCGGCGGTTTCGGCCTGATTGCGGCGACCCTGCTTCTATCGGATCTGTCCTATCGATATGTTGAGCAGCGCTACCGGCAAGCTCGGGGCGGCGCCTGGTGGAAGCCGCTGGGATACGGCACCGCGGCGGTTCTCACATGCGTGGCCGCATCCGGCAGCCTGCTGCTCTTTCTGAAGACCGAACGCATCGACACCGCGCTGATCGGCACGCCTTCCTACCCTGGGCCCGCCGCTCTCGTCTCCGGCGCCGTGGTCCCGGACGGTGTGAACCTTCTGCCGCCGCTGGCCCGGCTGAGGCGGGACGTGCCGGTCGTGTATGCAAGGAAGTGCCACCAGGAGGAAAGCTCGGAGCCCAAACGATGCTCTCTAGGCGATCCCACGGGTGCGAAAACAATGGTTCTGGTGGGAGATTCTCATGCAGCCCAGTGGGTGCCGGCACTGGACAAGATCTCAAAGGACCGCAACTTCAAACTGGTTACCTTTACAAAATCCGCCTGCCCATTCACCCGCGTGGCCATCACGGCGGATGGCAAACCCAACGTCATATGCGCGCAGTGGCACGAAAAGGTGCTGGCCGAGATCCTAAAGCTGAAACCGGATCTGATCTTCACCAGCCAGTCCAATTACGGAGCGGTTCAGCAAGACGTGATGATCGAGGGGCTGCGAAGTCTCTGGGGCGGGCTGACGGACGCCGGCTCGCAAATCGTTGCCATCCGCAACACGCCCTATATGAAATTCGACCCGGGCGATTGCCTGAGTTCGACGCCAACGAAATGCGTCACCAAACTGAGCGATATAGAGCGGAGCAACGTGTTGGCGCTGGCCGCGGAGGGACAGAAAAATGTGCGCGCTATCGATATGGTCGATGCCATTTGCGGACCGCAACTATGCCCGGCAGTTGTCGGCAACATCATCGTTTGGCGGGACAGTCATCATCTGACCGCCAGCTACTCGCTTGCCCTGGCACCCTATCTCGCAGCGAAGGCGGGGCTTTGACGAGACGTCTCGGAAGTTAGATGTGTCGACAGGCAGGAAAAATCCGCTGGTGGAGCTGAGGAGGATCGAACTCCTGACCTCGTCATTGCGAACGACGCGCTCTCCCAGCTGAGCTACAGCCCCGTCCAGCGGATGGCGCATTTATCGAAGGCGGCGGTTTCCTGTCAAGGCGGGGTTTTGCCGAAATCCCTTGTGCCCGGTGCTTATAGGCGACCGGCCCTTGCCGGTTTGGCGCGCAATGGCTACATGTCGGCAACAATCGGAGACCGGCATGCTCGCCCTCATTCAAACAATCGTCATGGCGCTGGACCTGTACTGGTGGGTCATCATCGCCTCGGCGATCTTTTCCTGGCTCTATGCGTTCAACGTCGTCAACTCGCGCAATCAATTTGTCGGCAGCATCGGCAACATGCTCTACCGGCTGACCGAGCCGGCGCTGCGGCCGATCCGTCGGTTCATGCCCGACCTCGGCGGCGTCGACATTTCGCCGATCATCCTGCTTCTGCTCCTGTTCTTTCTCAGGCAGCTCATTCTCACCACGATAGCGCCGCTGGTCCTGTGAGCCTGACGATGGCATGAGCGCGCCATTCCGCTTGCGCGCCGACGGCATCGACCTGTTTATCCGGCTGACACCCAAGTCTTCGGTGGACAGGCTCGAAGCCGTCGAAACCTCCGTCGGCGGGCGCAGCCATTTGAAGGCGCGCGTGCGCGCCGTGCCGGAGAATGGCGCGGCCAATGCGGCGCTGGAACGGCTGGTGGCCAAGGCGCTGGGCGTTCCGGCATCGGTCGTGTCGGTCATTGCAGGCGGCACGGCGCGGCTGAAGACCGTGCGTGTCGGGGGTGATCCGGCGGTGCTGGCGCAGCGTATCGGGGCGCTCAGCGGCTGATCGAAGATCCAGCGTTGCGGCATGCAGCCCCTTGATCTGTCGGCGGAACAGCGCCCCCCTCTGTCCTGCCGGACATCTCCCCCACGAGGGGGGAGATTGGCAGTTTCCGCCCCACTCTCAATCCCCCAGCGGCAACTTCGGATCGTCGACCTTCAGCGTGTTCACGCTCTGCTTGATGCGGCGCAGGTTTTCGAGAACCCTGGGTCCGCGCGTTTCGGCCACGGAGGTGACGATCATGTCGATGATCGACAGCAGAGCATAGCGCGACGAGGTCGGCTTGTAGATGTTGCCGTCCTCCAGCGACTGGAACTGGACGACAGTGTCGGCGGCCTTGGCGAGCGCTGACTCCGGCGGGGTGATGGCGATTGTGGTGGCGCCATATTGCTGGGCAACCTGCACGGCGTCGATCACCGAGCGAGCATAGCCGGACACCGAGAACGCGATCAACGTCGTCTCCGACGTAGCGACCGCGGCATACATGCGCTGCAACTGCCCGTCGATCTGCGCCAGCACCGGCACGCCCAGCCTAAACAGCCGGTTCTGCATCTCGGTCGCCATCATCGAGGAAATGCCGCCGGAGCCGATGCACAGCACATTGCCCGAACTGACGATGCGCGCGGCCACGCCCACCAGCGTCTTCATGTCGAGGTTTTCGCTGGCGCGCTGGATGGCGGCGATTGCCGCTTCGGTGATGGCCGACGCAATGCGCTGCTCGCGCGCGTCCCGGTTCAGCGGTTCGGGCGATAGATACTGGCCGCCAATGGCGATCGCCTGCGCCAGGTAGAATTTGAAATCGCGCAGACCCTCGCAGCCGAGATTGCGGCAGAAACGGGTGACTGTCGGCTCGCTGACGCCGACGCGCGCGGCAATTTCCGAGATTGCCGCCTTGGAGGCAAAGTCGAGATCGGTGAGCACGAGACCGGCCAGGCGGCGGTCCGATTTGGTGCCGTCCTGCGACATCAGCTGCAGGCGCGTGATGATGTCGGCCGGCGTTTTCATTTCTGGGTTGTCGTCTTCATCGTCGTATTTTCGTTTTCATGCCGGCGCTCATAGCGGCAGGCCTGTCGCCGTGTCGAACAGATGGATGTTGCCCGGCGCTACCGAGACCGGCAGCAGTTCACCCGGCTTGACCTGAACCCGGTCGCGGAATACGGCGCGCACCGTGTCAGCGCCGATGGCGCCATAGACATGGGTTTCCGAGCCGGTCGGCTCGACGACATCGACCTTGATCGCCATCGCGTCGACAGCCTCGCCGATGACGAAGTGTTCGGGCCGTATGCCGGCCTCGACCGTGCTGCCAGCCGGCACCGTCTTGCTGCCGAGCGCCAGTCGCCCTCCGCCGGCCGATTCGAACCAGCTTTTCTCGGGCGTCGTCTTCAGGGCGCCGGAGACAAAACTCATCGACGGCGAGCCGATGAAGGAGGCGACGAATTTGTTGGCGGGACGGTCGTAGAGTTCCAGCGGTGCGCCGACCTGCTGGATCTTGCCGCGGTCCATCACCACGATGCGGTCGGCCATGGTCATGGCCTCGATCTGGTCGTGGGTGACGTAGACGATGGTCGATTTCAGCCGCTGGTGCAGCGCCTTGATCTCGGTGCGCATCTGCACGCGCAATTGCGCGTCGAGATTGCTGAGCGGCTCGTCGAACAGGAACACCGAGGGTTCGCGCACGATGGCGCGGCCCATGGCGACGCGCTGGCGCTGGCCGCCCGACAGTTCCCGGGGATAGCGGTCGAGATAGGAGAACAGGTTGAGGACGCCGGACGCCTTTTTCACCTTGTCGTCGATTGCCGTGCGGCTTTCGCCGCGAATCTTGGGACCAAAGCCGATATTGTCGGCCGCTTTCAGGTGCGGAAACAGAGCATAGGACTGGAAGACCATCGCGATGTTACGCTGTTGCGGCGGCAAATCGTTGGCGCGCACGCCGCCGATCAAGAGGTCGCCTGAGGTGATCGGCTCCAGCCCGGCCAGCATGCGCAGCAAGGTCGACTTGCCGCAGCCTGAAGGGCCGACCAGCACGACGAACTCGCCGCTCTTGATGTCGAGGCTGATGTTTTCGAGGATCTTATGGCGTCCGAAAGATTTCGACAGGTCGCGGAACTCGACATCGGTCATGGTCAGGCTCCCAATATGTCGTCGATGAAGGGCAGGAAGCCGGCGGTCAGTCCGGCGTCGACCGGCACCACCGCGCCGGTTATCCCCGATGCGCGATCCGAAACAAGGAAGGCCACCGCTTCGGCCACTTCCGTGGCGTCGACGATGCGGCCGAGCGGATAGAGCCGCTTGAGCTTGCCGAGAACATCCGGGTTCTTGGCCAGCCGATGGTCCCATGCGGCGGTGCGGATCGAGCCGGGGCAGACGACATTGGCGCGCAGCCCGTTGCGGCCGAGTTCCACAGCGATCGCTTTGGCATAGGCATTGATGCCGGCCTTGGCTGCGGCATAGGCCGGGTTGCCGAAGTGGGCGATGGCGTTGACGGAAGAGATGAAGACGACGCTGCCCGAACCGCGCGCGGCCATCGCCTTGATCAGTGGATCGGCGAACAGCATCACCCCGGTCAGATTGAGGTCGAGCTCGTGCTCAATCTTATCGGGTGTCAATGCGGCAAGCGTCTCTGCGCGCGTCCAGCCGGCATTGTTGATCAGCATGTCGGGAACGCCATCTTTCTCAAGGATCGCTGGTATCGCCGCCTCGATGGAAGCCCGGTCGAGGAGGTCGAAGGCGTGACGCGACGCCAGGTGTGGGCTGCGCAACGCATCTTGCGACTGGTCGCAGCCGACGACCCGCGCGCCTCGTTGGGCCAGCAGCGCCACAATAGCCGAGCCGAGCCCGCCGCCGGCGCCGGTCACCAGCACGGTCTTGCCCGCGAATTCGGCCGTTGAAACCACCCTGCGCGCCTCCCTGGGATCCACGATAGTCGGAAAACGCTATTTTAGGAAATGTAATTAAGCAACAGGATAATCCGCTTGCACGGCGTGAAATGAAGGATAATGTAGGAAAGTCACATAAAGCCATGGCCGCCTGAAAGCCGCAAGAGCGCAGCGCCAATCAAATGGGAGAGATCGAATGAAGCTTGCAAAATGGACTGTCGGCCTGATGGCCGGAATGAGCCTGCTCGCCCTGGCCGCCCAAGCAGATGCCGGCGAGGTGCGCGTAACCGTCGCCGAATACAGCGCCAAGACCGGCCCGTATTTCGAAGCGGTGAAAAAGGAATTCGAGGCAGCCAACCCGGGTATCACCGTCAAGTTCGAAGTTGTGCCGTGGGACGTGCTGCTGCAGAAGCTGACCACCGACATCACCGCCGGCACCAATGCCGACCTGTCGATCATCGGCACCCGCTGGCTGATCGATTTCGTCCAGCAGGATGTCGCCGAGCCGCTCGACGCCTACATCAAGCCAGACTTCAAGGACCGCTTCATCGACACCTTCCTGTCGCCGTCGATCATGGAGGGCAAGACCTATGGCCTGCCGATCGCGGCTTCGGCGCGCGCCATGTACTACAACAAGGAATTGTTCGAGAAGGCCGGAATCGCCAACCCGCCGGCAACCTGGACCGAGTTGCAGGAGGATGCGCGCAAGATCAAGGCGCTGGGCACCGGCACGTTCGGCTTCGGCCTGCAGGGCAAGGAGATCGAGACCGACGTCTATTACTACTATGCGATGTGGTCGCAAGGCACCGAGATTCTCAACAAGGATGGCACGTCGGGCCTCGGCACGCCGGGCGCGCTCGAAGCCGCCAAGCTCTACAAGTCGATGATCGACGAAGGCCTGACGGAACCCGGCGTCACCTCCAACAACCGCGAGGACGTCCAGAACCTGTTCAAGCAGGGCAAGGTCGGCATGATGATCACCGCGCCCTTCCTGTCCAACCAGATCAAGGACGAGGCGCCGAACCTGAAATATGGCGTGGCCGCTATCCCCGCCGGACCGACCGGCGCGCGCGGCACGTACGGCGTCACCGATTCCATCATCATGTTCAAGAATTCCAAGAACAAGGATGAGGCCTGGAAGCTGCTCGACTTCCTGTTCACCACCGAACAGCGCGCCAAGTTCACGCAAGGGGAAGGCTTCCTGCCGGTGAACAAGGAAGAGGCCAAGATGGACTATTACGTCAACAATGCCGATCTGGCAGCGTTCACCGCGCTGCTGCCCGACGCCCGCTTTGCACCGGTCATCCCCGGCTGGGAAGAAGTCGCCCAGATCACCTCGGATGCCATGCAGAAGATCTATCTCGGCGGCGACCCCGAGGCAGGCTTGAAGGAAGCGGCTGGCAAGGCCAACGCCGTGATCAAGAAATAGGGCGTATCTCCCTGCGCCCGGCGCGCCCCACGGGGCG
>NZ_JAMYQZ010000078.1:0-29411 GCF_040321145.1 Mesorhizobium sp. M0514 | reverse complement strand
GCATCAGCTCGAGGAACTCGTCCCGGTAGCGGTCGACGCAGAACGAATCCGACAACGTCATCGACACTTCGCGCCCGGCCTCGTGTGCGAGCTTCGCCGTCTGCCGGATCGCCTCCTTGGCGCGCGGCGGATCCCACAGATAGCCCTCGAAATAGGTAACCTTGGCGCCGGATGCCTTGTCGGCCTCGACGTCTTCCGGGCCGAGTTCGACGCAGGCGCCGAGATAGGTATTCATCGAACGCTCGCCATCGGGGGTGACGAATATCATCGAGCGCGCCGTCGGCGGCTGTCCCTCAAGCGGCCTGGTGTCGAAGGCAACGCCCTGGGCATGGATGTCATGGGCGTAGATTTCGCCGAGCGGATCGTTCGACACCTTGCCGAAGAAGGCGGCGCGGCCGCCGAAGCTGGCGACGCCCGCCGCCGTGTTGCCGGCGCTGCCGCCCGAGGCCTCGATCGCCGGCCCCATGCGGCTGTAGAGCAGCTCGGCGCGCTTGGTGTCGATGAGGTTCATCGCACCCTTGATGATGCCGTTGGTCTCGAGAAAAGCGTCGTCGCACTGGGCGATGATGTCGACAATGGCATTGCCGATGCAAAGCACGTCAAAATCCGGCATCAATGTCTCCGCCTCGGAACCTGCCGGCTTTCTGCCGCGCCCGGGCGGGTCTACAGCATCACCCCGAAAAATGGCAACCGATTTCCATCCTTTGCCGGCCCAAGCCGGCGCGCGCACCTGGGACGAGGCTCCATCACAGTTCGACCGTGGCCGAAGCATCTGACCGCCGGGTCGCCTACAAGCTTGGCCTCAAATCAAGCGCTGGAAGCACCCGCATGCAAGCAAAGACCGACATGACCACCGAACTGGCGCTGCTTGGCGTGCTGGCCGCCCTGTGGGGCGCGTCCTATACCTTCATCAAGATCGGTGTCGAGACGATCCCGCCGATATCCTTCATCGCTGCCCGCACCTTGATTGCCGGCGCCATCCTGCTCGCGCTGATCCGCTGGCGCGGCCTCGCCATGCCCAAGGACAGCGCGACCTTGTGGCGGTTCATGGTCCAGGCCTGCCTCAACAGCGTCGTGCCGTTCACGCTGATCGCCGCCGCCGAGCGTTCCATCGATGCCGGCCTGGCCACCATTCTCAACGCGACCTCGCCGATCTTCACCTTTCTGCTGACCGCGCTGATCACCCGCCACGAATCCGTGACCGCACGCAAGCTGTTCGGCGTCGGTGCCGGCATCGCCGGTATTTGCCTGATCGTCGGCACCCAGGCGCTTGGCGGGCTCGGCCATCAATTGTGGGCGCAGCTTGCCGTCATTGCCGCCACGGTCTGCTATGCCGGCGCCGCCATTTTCGGCCGCGGCTTTAGGGGACTCGACCCGATGCTGCCGGCCGCCGGCTCGATGCTGTGCGGCGCAGTCATCCTCGTCCCCTTGAGCCTGGCCTTCGACCGCCCGTGGACCCTGTCGCCTTCAATGGCGTCGATACTGGCCTTGTTGGCATTGTCGGTGTTCTCCACGGCGCTGGCCTTCTGCATCTTTTTCCGCCTCATCCACACTCTGGGTTCGGTCGGCACGACGTCGCAGGCCTATCTGCGCGTGCCGATCGGCGTCGGCATCGGCGTCGTGTTTCTCGGCGAAAGCATCGGGCCGACGGCGCTCTGGGGCATGGGCTGCGTCGTCGCCGGCGTTGCGGCAATGACCATCCCAGCCCGCTCCCGGGCGCTGGCGCGCTAGATCATTATCAGATTTGGTTGAAATCTCATCATGATCTAACCCTTTGTTGGAGTATGATCTTTTCCAAAAACCGGTCCCCATTTTTTGGGATCATGCTCTAGTTAGTTCCCGTCCGGAATTGCGCCCGCTCCAGCAGGCTTGCGGCTGATAGGGTCTCCGCCTATGTCGGAGATGTCCGTTTGTTCCTGGGGGTGGAAACGCCGTGATCTCCAACGCTGCCCGCGCCGCCTTCAGCCGGCTGTTTTCTCCCGAATTCCGCGCGGTTTTCCTGAAGACGCTGGGCTTGACCGTCCTGGCGCTGGTCGCCTTGTGGTTCGTCTTGACCGGGCTTGTCGATTGGCTGGCGCTGCCATGGGTTCACTCCTTGTTGCCCGGCCTGCCGTCCTGGGCCGGATGGCTGGGCGGCATTATCGCGGCCATCGCTCTTGCCTTCGGGATGGCGCTGCTGATCGCGCCGGTGACGGCAATCGTGGCGGGCCTGTTTCTCGACGACATCGCCGAAGTGGTCGAGCGCACCGACTATCCGGCCGATCCCGTCGGACGCGCCATGCCGGCGCTGCGCTCGCTCGTGTTGTCGGTGAAATTCTTCGGCGTCGTCATCCTGGGCAACATCGTCGCCTTGCTCCTTCTGTTGGTTCCAGGCGTCAACATCGCCGCCTTCTTCATCGTCAACGGCTATCTGCTCGGACGTGAATTCTTCGAATTCGCCGCCATGCGCTTCCGCCCGGAAGATGAGGCGAGGGCGTTGCGCCGGAAATATGCCGGCACCGTCTTTCTGGCCGGGCTGCTCATCGCTGCCTTCCTCGCCGTGCCCCTGCTCAACCTGCTGACGCCGCTCTTTGCCGCCGCCATGATGGTGCATCTGCACAAGGCGGTCGGCGCGCGGGAGAGCGCCGGGCGATAGGCCTATCAACGCAGAAGAAAACCGCGTCCCAATTCGTCATCCGGCTCGACGGTGAATTCCGCCCGGCCCGAATAGTAGGCGCGGCCGCCGACGCGGGCGATGATCGCATCATGCGGGCCGGCCATGGTCGTGCGCGCCACCGCTCCGGAAAAGCGCGAGCCGGCGATGCTTTCGAAGGACCGCTCCTGACCAGGGTTGATCTCACCCTTGGCATGCATTGCCGCCAGCCGCGCGGTGACGCCGGAGCCGGTCGGCGAGCGGTCGACCTCGGCATCGGCAAAGACGCAGATGTTTTTTGTTGCCTCGCCGGAGAACGCATCGTGTCCATCGGTGAGGATGGTGCCGTAGAGGAAAGCGAGATCGGCATGGTCGGGATGCGATAGAGGGAACGCCGCCTTCAGCCGCTCGGTCAGCGCGGTTGCCGCGTCGACGAAATCGCGCACCCGGCTGCGGCCGAACTCCAGGCCGAATTGATGGCAGTCGGCCAGCGCGTAGAAGGCGCCGCCATAGGCGATGTCGAACGCAATCTTGCCGTATCCCCCCAATTCGATTTGTTGGTCATGGGCAAACAGAAAGGCCGGCACGCTTTCGAACGACACCGATCCCGCTTTGCCGTCCTTGACCTCCACCGAAGCGACGACCAAGCCGCACGGCGCCTCGATGTTGACCATGGTGATTGGCTCCTGTTTCGCCACCAGGCCTTCGTCGACGGCGTAGCGGCCAAGCGCAATGATGGCGTGGCCGCACATCGTCGAATAGCCCTCGTTGTGCATGAACAGCACGGCCAGCTCGGCGCCGGGCAGGTCGGGCTCCACCAGCAGCGCGCCATACATGTCGTAGTGGCCGCGCGGCTCGAAGATCAGCAGCTTGCGCAAATGGTCGAGGTGGTCGCGCACATAGGCGCGCTTTTCCAGGATCGTGCCTTTGGGAATGTCTGGATAGCCGCCGGTGACGATCCTGAGCGGCTCGCCGCCGGTGTGCATGTCGACGACGGTGAGCGTCATGCGCCGGGACCCCCTAGCCTGAGGATTTGGAAAACAGCGCCTGCAATTTGCCGAACGGGATGGCGGCCCGGGTGAAGCCGAACGTGCCGTCCTGCTGGATCTCGCGCGCCGCGGTTTCCAGCATGCCGAAGGCGAAATTGGTCAGCCACGGACCGAGCGAGATGCGCTTGACCCCGGCCATGGCAAGGTCGGCGATGGTGAAGGCCGGGAGTGCCATGACATTGACCGGCCTGCTCACCGCCGAGCAGACTTTCTGGATGGTCTCGACATCTTTGAGGCCGGGCGCATAGAGCACATCGGCGCCGGCCTTTTCGAAGGCCTGCAGCCGCTTGATCGTGTCGTCGAGATCCGGTTTGCCCCAAAGGAAATTCTCGGCCCGTGCGGTGAAGACGAAATCATGCTTGAGCGCCCGTGCGGCCTCAGCAGCAGCTGCAACGCGCTCGACGGCGTGTGAAAACTCATAGATGGGCTTGTCGGGATCGCCGGTATGGTCCTCGATCGAGCAGCCGGCGAGACCTGCCGCTTCGGCCGCAAAAACCGTCTCGGCGGCACTCGTCGCGCTGTCGCCCTTGCCTTTCTCGAGATCGGCCGACACCGGCAGGCTGGTCGCCGCCGTCAGCTCGCGGCAATGGTGGATCATCGCCTCGAAGGTCACTGCGCCATCGGGCAGGCCGCGCGAGAAGGCAAAACCGGCGCTGGTCGTCGCCAGCGCCTTGAAGCCGAAGGAGGCCAGGAGCTTGGTCGTGCCGACATCCCAGGGGTTGGGCATGACGAAGGTCGAGGCGTGCAGGTCGCGAAAGATCTTGCCCTTGTCCATGAGTGCTCCCTTCAGATGCGGAATATCGGCAGATTCTATCGTGCAGAAATGCACCGGGCAAACGAATGCGGTTGGCTCAGAAGCGTTTGGCGTTCTCTCCTGCCAATCTGTCCAGCGCGTCGGTATCCTTGACGTAGTGCAACGTCTTCTTGTCCCAATGATCGGCAACGGAAATTGCGTGGGCTTCAGGCTTGGGCGGCTGGCCGTCGCAGCTCTCGCCGTTGAGCACCGTGGCGTCGGTCACCGTCACTTTGACCGCGGCATAAGGCTGCCCGTCAGCGATCGTCTGGAAAGCAACGTCCTGCTTGCGGCTGTAGGCGCACAGGTTCTCATCGAAGGTGAAGATCATGTCGATCAATTGGAATTTGTCGTCGCGCACCATGATCAGCGGCGTGATCGCGTAGTTTTGGCTTGAATTGAAATGCGCGCTCATGGTGATCACGATGTCGTCGTTCGGCCCAACGGAAAGCTTGCCCGGTTCACGGAAATAGGTGCCGCGGTCGAGCGCGACATTGACGGCGTCGAGCAGCTTCGGCTTGTCTGTGATGTCGTAGAGCGCCAGCACGGCATAGCCTTCGGCGCTGTCGGGAGAGTCGCCGAGGTCGTAGAGCATCGCCAGCCGGTCCTTGCCCCCGGCCTTGATGGCGAGCACGCCGGCGTTGGAGAGGCCCGATGTCTCAGGCGGCGAACCGCCGCCATCCGGTCCCTCGATGTGGCGCATCTCGATCGGCAATCCACCCCGGTAGAAACCGTTGCTGTCACCTGCGAGGCCGGGAATGACCATCCTTGCGAGGTCCAGATAGGTCACATCCATGTGACCGGGGATGGCGCTGCCGAATTCCGGGAAGCTGACGGCTTGCGCGCTGGCTGCGGTCCAAAGCCACGGCAGCAGCACAAGCGCTAGAGCAATTTCAGGAAAAGTGTGTGCGGTTTTCCGGCCGGAAATTGCGACAAAACAAAAAGATAGAGCGGTTCGCCGTTTCCATGAAACGGTGAAACGCTTTAGGATGGAGCGAAGCAGGTTCGTTGGCATGGGTGCCTCAGGCTGGCCGCGCGGAACCTAACACAGCTTCAGTGGATCGGCACCAGCCCGGCAAGTTCGCGCATGTCGTCGAACAGGACGCCGCCAGCGCCGGCTAGGCCATCGCGGTCGGAATAGGGATCGCCATGATAGGAATAGACACGCATGCCCGCGGCAATGCCGGCCTGCGTGCCGGCAACGCTGTCCTCGATGACGATGCAGTCGGCCGGCGCAAAACCCATGGTCTTTGCCGCATGCAGGAACAGGTCCGGGAACGGCTTGCCGCGGCTGACCATGGTCGAAGAGAACATGGCATGCTCGAACAGCGGCAGCAGCCCGGTCTGGCCGAGCGTGATGTGCATCTTCGAGATACGCGCAGAAGTGGCGACGCAATAGGGAATGCCGGCCGCGCGAACCGCCTCGATGAAGTCGCGCACATAGGGGATCGCCTCGACGCCATGCGCAAACAGATCGGGCAGGCCGGCATTCCAGCGATCGACGAAATCGGCGCCGAGCCGCACCGTGGTCGTCTCTTCGATTTCCTTCTGCACCGAAGCCATGCTGCGGCCGGAAAAATATTTGCGGCAATATTCGAATGTGGTGGGATAACCGGCGGCAACAAACCACTCGGCAAGCCGCCGGTTGGCAAGGTTCTCGGTGTCGACCAGGATTCCGTCGCAGTCGAAGATGACCAGTTTCGGTATGCTCATTCAGGCGGTGCCGGTCGATCCGAACCCGCCCGCGCCGCGCGTCGTGGCGCCGGCCAGCGAGCGCTCCTCAACCGTCACCTGCGTCACCGCGGCAAAGACGATCTGGGCAATGCGCATGCCGCGCGTCACCGCGAAATCCTCGTCGCCGAGGTTGACCAGCAGCACCTTAACCTCGCCGCGATAGTCGCTGTCGACCGTGCCTGGTGAATTGAGGACGGTCAGCCCATGCTTGAAGGCAAGGCCGGAGCGCGGCCGCACCTGGCCTTCCATTCCTTCGGGAATTTCCAGGATCAGACCGGTCGGCACCAAGGCGCGCTTGCCAGGCAGGATCAGCAGCGGCCGGTCTTCCGGCACCGCGGCGCGCAGATCCATGCCGGCGGCGCCGGTGCTTTCGTAAGCGGGAAGGGGAAGTCCATCGCCATGCGGCAACCTGACGAAGCCGATAGTGGGACCAATGACGGAGGAATTTTGGAAGGCTGCGCGCATAAAATCGATCCTATCGGCGCGAACGGCGATTCGGTCAACTCGTCCGCAGGCCTATCAACGGCTTTCTTTCAGGCGTCAGTGTGACCTAGCGCAATTCCACCGGAACGACGGTCGTCTCCTTGATCTCCTCCATGACGAAGGAGGCCGAAACGTCCGACAGCGCCACCTTGGCGATCAGCCGCTGATAGAGCCGGTCATAGGCCTTCATGTCAGCGACGCGGGCGCGCAGCACGTAGTCGAGATCGCCGGACATGCGATAGACCCCGGTGATCTCGGGAAAACCAGTCACCGCCGCACGGAACTTCTGCAGCCAGTCCGGGTCATGATTGGAGGTGCGGATCAGGATGAACACCGAAAGTCCGAGCCCGAGCTTGTCGGCATCGACCAGCGCCACCCGTCCGGTGATGACGCCGTCCTCTTCCAGCCGCTTGACCCGGCGCCAGCAGGCGTTGCGCGACAGCGACACTTTTTCGGAGAGCTGATCGACCGACAGTGTGCCGTCGCGTTGCAGCTCGGCCAGCAATCTTCGGTCGATTTCATCAAATTCAAGCGCCATGTAGGGATGAATGTCCCGAACCACGGCGTTAGACAAGGACAAATTGAGACCGATGAACCTTTACCCCGTGGCAGGATACCCACATCGGGGCTTATCCCGGCAGGAGGGATCACCATGACGACGCTGTTTTCGAAGCTGTTCACCTCTCACCCGGCCAAGGTGGGCGAGACCTATTTCAGCCATATGGCCTTTGCCGCCTGGTTCTGCTCGCGCCTCCTGATGGCCGCTGGTGCGGCACTCGTTCACGCTTTCTTGCCGTTTCTCTTCGAAACTACGGCAAGCCGAATCGTTCGCGAACTCTACGAGCGGACGCACAACAGAGGCTCGCACGCGGTGAAGGAGCCCCAGGCTCTCTTGGATCGCGCCTAGGATTGGTTAGAAGCGATGTGCCGATGGGCGGCCTATCTGGGTGAAGCGGTCTTCCTCGAAGACGTCGTCACCGCGCCTTGCCACTCGCTGATTGCCCAGAGCCATTGCGCCCAGGAAGCCAAGTCGCCGACCAATGGCGACGGTTTCGGCCTTGCCTGGTATGGCGACCGGCCCGAGCCCGGCCTCTACCGCGACATCCTGCCGGCCTGGTCGGATCCCAATCTGAAAAGCCTGTGCCGGCAGATCAAATCCGGCCTGTTCCTCGCCCATGTCAGAGCGTCGACCGGCGGCGCCACCAGCCGCATGAACTGCCATCCCTTCATCTCCGGCAGCTGGTCGTTCATGCACAACGGCCAGATCGGCGGCGTCGAAAAGATCCGCCGCGCGCTGGAGAACTCGCTCTCTGACGCCGCCTTCGACCAGCGCGAGGGCACCACCGATTCCGAATTGTTTTTCCTGCTGATGATCGACGAGGGTCTTGCTGGCGACCCGCAAGGGGCAGTATCGCGCGCCACCGCTCGCGTCATCGAGGCATCGCGCCGCGCCGGTCTGGAGCCAGCCTTGAAACTGACCGCAGCGTTCTCGGATGGGCAGGCGCTCTATGCCGTGCGCTACGCCAGCGACGCCCACGCGCCAACGCTCTACACCTCGCTCCGCAATGGCGGTCGCTGCATCGTTTCCGAACCCTTCGACCGCGAAGGCAGCGACTGGCAGGCCATTCCGCCGGCGAGCTTTGTCACGATCAGCGGCGATGGGATGGTTATTCGGCCGTTCGTGCCGGCAACTGCGAAGCTCCCGCTGGTGGGCTGATCGAAGGAAACAGGGTAGGCCGCATTCCTTCGCGCCCCCCTCAACCGAACCGGTCAGCGCAATTACGATCAAGCGTTCCCTGTCCTAGAAATGCTGAACTCACTTCAAGCCGCGCCTGCCATTTGGCGAAGGCGCCGACTGCCGGAGCATTCGCCATGGACCTAGTCTTCTCCTCGACCGTCGACCTCGCCGCCACGATTGCGGCGCGAAAAATCTCCGCCGTTGAGGCGCTAGACGCGCAACTGGCGCAGATTGACCTGCATAACGAGGCGGTCAACGCGGTCGTCAATCTCGATCGGGAAGGCGCCCGCGAGCGCGCGAAACAAGCCGACGCGGTGCAGGCGCGCGGCGATGCGCTCGGACCGCTGCATGGCGTGCCTTTCACGTTGAAGGACATGCACCAAACCGCTGATATGAAGACCACGGTTGGTTTCGCACCATTCGCCGACTATGTGGCAAAGGCAGACAGTCCGGTCGTCGCCCGATTGAAAGCCGCAGGCGGCATCCTGATTGGAAAGACCAATGTCGCGACGATGCTGGGCGACTGGCAATCGGACAATCCGCTGTTCGGTCGCACCAGCAATCCGTGGAACCGCTCGCGCACGTCAGGCGGGTCCAGCGGTGGCGCAGCGGCAGCGGTGGCGACCGGCATGACGCCGTTCGATGTCGGCACCGACATGCAGGATTCGATCCGCCTGCCGTCGGCTTTTTGCGGCGTCTACGGGTTGAAACCGACCGAGCACCGCGTGTCCCTGGCCGGCGCCTTCCCCGATCCGAACGGCGCGGCGCGTAGCGTGCGGCTGATGTCCTGCCTCGGCCCGCTGGCGCGCAGCGTGGAGGATCTTGCGCTGATCTACAAAATCATCGCCGGCCCGGACGGAGCAGACACGGACCTCGCGCCGGTGCCCGTAGAGGCCATGCCCAGGCTAGACCTCAAGACATTGCGCATCGCCGTGGCGCCGTCCATCACCGGCTTTCCGGTGGCTGGCGAAATCGCTGTCGCCGCCGAAAGCCTGGCCAAGCGGTTGCAATCAGCAGGGGTGATTGTGGAAGAAGCGAACTTGCCTGAGATCGATCTGCATGACGATCTGGGGCAGGGCGGCGATCTGATCGGCATGATGCTGGAGGCAGCGCAGCCCGAACCGCCGGAGCAGCCAACGCCGATCACCAATTGGTTCGAGGCGCTCGCTCGCCGCGACCGCTCGATCCTGGCCTGGGACAGGTTCTTCGAAACCTGCGATGCCTTGCTGTGCCCGGTCGCCATGACCACGGCCTTCGCGCATTGTGAGCCCGGCACGCCGATCGAAGTCGACGGCAAGGAGCAAAGCTATTGGATGCTACCGGCCTATGGCGCGGTCTTCAATTATTCCGGCCATCCGGCACTCTCGCTGCCCTGCGGGCAAGACCGCGACGGCCTGCCTATCGGCCTGCAACTGGTCGGCAAGCGCTGGTCGGAATCGCGGCTGCTCGACATCGCCAAGGCGATCGAAGCGCTGACCGGCGGCTTCAAGCGTCCGCCGGGCTACTGAGCAAACCGACCCAACCCATAAGGCGTCAGCAGCGGATCACGCTCGCCGCCGAGAATTTCGCGCGTGGCGAACAGCCCGACCGCCGGCGCCAGCGTTATGCCGGAATGCATGACGGCGACATAGAGACCTTCCGTGTCCTCGGCGCTGCCGATGATCGGAAAGCCGTCGATCGGCGTCGGCCGGTAGCCAACCGTGTGGAAATCAAATTCCAGTTCGTCGGCGCCGCGCAAAGCCGCCTTCATTGCTGCAAACAGCTCGCGCGCCGTGGCGTCGGGATTCTCACCGGGATCGCTCCCCGCGAAATCCGAGCCGGCGATGATGCGGCCCTCCGCCGTCTGGCGCATATGCAGCTTTTCGGCATGCACCAGCCCGTTGAGGAGCTTCTTGTAGGGCTGCGAGTGGACGATCAGACCGGGCGGCGTCTCGATCGGCAGCTTGATGCCGACGGTAGCGGCAATATCGGGCGCCCCGACACCGGCTGCGATCACCACCTCTTCGGCTGGCATCAGCCCATGCGATGTATCGACACCGGCAATCCTGCCATCGGTCTGGACAAGTGCGGTTACAGAACTGGAGAGAACGCGCGCACCTTGCCGTTCTGCGTGGGCCAGCAGCGCCTTGGCCGCTGCGACCGGTTCGGCCACGCCTTCTTCCGCGACATAGACAGCGAATTCCGGCGGCTCGACGAGATTGGGCTCGATTTGCGCTGCCCGCCCGGCGTCGACGCGTTCGATGCCGTAACCCCAGGAAGCGTGCTCAGCCGCGTAGGCTTCGAGCCTGTCGGCCGGCAGATCCCAGCACAGCCCGCCGCACCAGGCGAGCGGCAGGCCGGGCAGCTCGTTTGCCAGCCGCTTCCATTCGGCCATCGCACGGATGCGCAGCCGGAAATAGATTTCGGGATTGCCCCAGCTGGCGTTGATCCAGGCAAAGGAGTTTGGCGTGGCGACGCCGCCGGCACCACTATCGGAAATCACAGTCACCCGCGCCCCGGCCTTGGTCAGGTGCCAGGCGATGGACGCCCCGATAATGCCGGCGCCGATGACGATGACTTCCTTAGCGCTGCTCATACCGGACCTCTCAGAAGGGGCTCCTCTGATGCCACCGTAACGATTCAAGCTCAAGTGTGGTCGGCCTGCCGGCCCGAAACTGTCGACAGGCTGGCAATGCGCTGCTAGAAGCCCGCGCCACAGACAGGATTCCAGAAATTGGCTGAAGACATCGAACAGGCGGTATCGCGCCGCCGCACTTTCGCGATCATCGCCCACCCCGACGCCGGCAAGACGACGCTCACCGAAAAGCTGCTGCTGTTCGGCGGCGCCATCCAGCTTGCCGGCGAGGTCAAGGCCAAGAAGGACCGCATCCAGACGCGGTCCGACTGGATGAAGATCGAGCGCGAGCGCGGCATTTCGGTCGTCACCTCGGTGATGACCTTCGAATACGAGGACAATGTCTTCAACCTGCTCGATACGCCCGGCCACGAGGATTTTGCCGACGACACCTACCGCACGCTGTCGGCGGTGGACTCGGCCGTCATGGTCATCGACGCCGCCAAGGGCATCGAGCCGCGCACGCTGAAGCTGTTCGAGGTCTGCCGGCTGCGCGATATCCCCATCATCACCTTCATCAACAAGATGGACCGCGAAAGCCGCGACCCCTTCGAGATTCTGGACGAGATCGAGCAGAAGCTGGCGCTGGACACTGCCCCCATCACCTGGCCGATCGGCCGCGGCAAGACTTTTGCCGGCACCTACCACCTGGCGCTCAACGCTGTGCGCAGGGGCGATGCCGAGAAAGACCGCACACCGGTCAACGGCCCCGACTCCAACCGCGTCGCCGGCCTGCTGCCGGAAAACGAGCGCGAAGCCTTCATCGAGGAACTGGAGCTCGCGCGCGAAGCTTGCCGCCCGCTCGACATCGACGCGTTCCGCGAAGGCCATCTGACACCGGTCTATTTCGGCTCCGCGCTGCGCAATTACGGCGTGCGCGACCTGATCGAGGCGCTCGGCGCCTTCGGCCCGCCGCCGCGCGCGCAGGAGGCCGACACCCGCAAGGTCGAGGCGACGGAGGAGAAGATGACGTCCTTCGTGTTCAAGATCCAGGCCAATATGGACCCCAACCATCGCGACCGCATCGCCTTCGTGCGCGTCTGTTCGGGCAAGCTCGAGCGCGGCATGAAGGCCAAGCTGGTGCGCACCGGCAAGCCGATGAGCCTGTCGGCGCCGCAGTTCTTCTTTGCCCGCACCCGCGTCACCGCCGACGAAGCGTTTGCCGGCGATGTCGTCGGCATTCCCAACCACGGCACGCTGCGTATCGGCGATACGCTGACCGAAGGCGAGGAGATACTGTTCCGCGGCGTACCTAACTTCGCGCCGGAAATCCTGCGCCGTGTGCGCCTCGGCGACGCGATGAAGGCGAAAAAACTCAAGGAAGCGCTGCACCAGATGGCCGAGGAAGGCGTCGTGCAGCTGTTTTCGCCGGAAGACGGCTCGCCGGCCATCGTCGGCGTTGTCGGCGCGCTGCAGCTCGACGTCTTGAAGGAAAGGTTGAATTTCGAATACACGCTGCCGGTCGAATTCGAGATGTCGCGCTTCTCGGTCTGCCGCTGGATCTCTGCCGACGACAAGGCCGAGACGCTTCGCTTCATTGAGGCGCATCGCGGCGACATCGCCCGTGATCTCGACAACGACCCGGTGTTTCTGGCCCAGAACGCCTTCTCGCTGAACTACGAAGCCGAACGCTGGAGGGCGATCCGCTTCGCCACCATCAAGGACTACCAGGTCCGCGACAAGGCGCCGTAAGGCGCCCCTTTTCCTTCTGCCCGTTTACGCGGAGAAGGTGCCCGAAGGGCGGGTGAGGGGCAGCGCCGACGTTGAAGGGTCAATTGGCTCCAACGCGCGCCGGCCGTTCGCATGGCTCAGGGCGTTCGAAGCTCGAAAAGCAAAGCAATTGGCTTTTCGTCCGCTACGCGGCCGCTTCTCACCCCTTCGCAGCTTCCTCGATCTTGGCAATATCGATCTTGCTCATCTGCATCATCGCCGACATCACCCGCCCGGCCTTGGCCCGGTCCGGATCCAGAAGCAGGCGCGGCAGTTGCTCCGGCACGACTTGCCAGGAGACGCCGAACTTGTCCTTCAGCCAGCTGCATTGCGACGGTTCGCCGCCGCCTTCGATGAGCTTGTCCCAGAAATAATCGACCTCTTCCTGGGTCTTGCAGTCGATCGACTGTGACATCGCCTCATTGAACTTGAATTGCGGTCCGCCGTTGAGTGCCTGGAACTGCACGCCGTCGAGTTCGAACGTGGTCACCAGCGCCTTGCCGGCATCGGCATGGCCTTCGGGCCAACGCAGCACGCTCAGCACCTTCGAGTTCTTGAAGATGGAAACGTAGAAATTCATCGCCTCTTCGGCCTGGCCGTCGAACCACAGGCAGGTGGTGATCTTTTGCATGTCATGCTCCTCGGGTGTTTGGTTGCGGTTACAGGTGAAGCGGCTGACTTATGGAAATGGTGCCATTCCCTTGCCGTCGTCCCAAGGACGGATGCCGGGCTAGCGATCCGACACTGGCCGGCAATCTTTTTCGAAACCCTGATTTCAGCGAGACTCTGGCGCATTGCAAAAATGTGGCCAGACCATACTTGCCGGTCTATAAACCCTGCGATCCAAATCCAGCGCCGCCACGCTCCGCGTTGAGCGCAGCCAGCCAGCCAAGGAAAATTCATGCCTGCCTATCGCTCCCGCACTACCACCCACGGCCGCAACATGGCCGGCGCCCGCGGCCTGTGGCGCGCCACCGGCATGAAGGATTCGGATTTCGGCAAGCCGATCATCGCGGTGGTCAATTCCTTCACCCAGTTCGTGCCGGGTCATGTCCATCTGAAAGACCTTGGCCAGCTGGTGGCGCGCGAGATCGAGAAGGCCGGCGGTGTCGCCAAGGAATTCAACACCATCGCCGTCGATGACGGCATCGCCATGGGCCATGACGGCATGCTCTATTCGCTGCCGTCGCGCGAGCTGATCGCGGACTCGGTCGAATACATGGTCAACGCGCATTGCGCCGATGCCATGGTCTGCATCTCCAATTGCGACAAGATCACGCCCGGCATGCTGATGGCCTCGTTGCGCCTCAATATCCCGAGCGTCTTCGTCTCCGGCGGTCCGATGGAAGCCGGCAAGGTGGTGCTCGCCGGCAAGACACAGGCGCTCGACCTGGTCGACGCCATGGTTGCCGCCGCCGACGACAAGATCTCCGACGAGGACGTCAAGGTCATCGAACGCTCGGCCTGCCCGACCTGCGGCTCGTGCTCCGGCATGTTCACCGCCAATTCGATGAATTGCCTGACCGAGGCGCTCGGCCTGTCGCTACCCGGCAACGGCTCGACCCTGGCAACCCACGCCGACCGCAAGCGGCTGTTCGTCGAGGCCGGCCATCTCATCGTCGATCTCGCCCAGCGCTACTACGAGCAGGATGATGAGTCCGCACTGCCCCGCAGCATCGCCTCCAAGGGCGCCTTCGAGAACGCCATGACGCTCGACATCGCCATGGGAGGCTCGACCAACACCGTGCTGCATATCCTGGCCGCCGCGCACGAGGGCGAAGTCGACTTCACCATGGAAGACATCGACCGGCTGTCACGGCGGGTCCCGGTGCTATGCAAGGTCGCACCGGCCAAGTCCGACGTGCATATGGAAGACGTCCACCGCGCCGGCGGCATCATGGCCATCCTTGGCCAGCTCGACAATGCCGGGCTGCTCAATCGCGACCTGCCCACGGTGCATACGGCGAGCCTTGGCGAAGCGCTCGACCATTGGGACATTTCCCGCACGTTGAGCCAGAGCGTCCGCGATTTCTTCCTCGCCGCTCCGGGGGGCGTGCCGACGCAGGTCGCCTTCAGCCAGGACCGCCGCTGGGACGAGCTCGATCTCGACCGCGAGAAGGGCGTCATCCGCTCAGCCAAGACGCCGTTCTCGAAAGACGGCGGCCTCGCCGTGCTGAAAGGCAATCTGGCGCTCGACGGCTGCATCGTGAAGACCGCGGGCGTCGATGAATCGATCCTGAAGTTCACCGGCCCGGCCCGCGTGTTCGAAAGCCAGGACGCCTCCGTCAAGGCGATCCTGTCCAACGAGATCAAGGCCGGCGATGTTGTCGTCATCCGCTATGAAGGACCGCGCGGCGGTCCCGGCATGCAGGAAATGCTCTATCCCACGAGCTATCTGAAGTCGAAAGGCCTCGGCAAGGCCTGCGCGCTGGTCACCGACGGCCGCTTCTCAGGCGGCACATCAGGCCTGTCGATCGGCCATGCCTCGCCCGAAGCAGCGGAAGGCGGCACGATCGGACTGGTGCAGGAAGGCGATACGATCGAGATCGACATCCCCAACCGCACGATCCGGCTTGCTGTCAGCGACGCTGAACTCGACGCGCGCCGCGCGGCCATGGAGGCGAAGGGCGCCATGGCCTGGAAGCCCGAGGAAAAGCGCAAGCGCAAGGTGACGACCGCGCTGCGCGCTTACGCCGCCTTCGCCACCAGCGCCGACAAGGGCGCGGTGCGGCACGTGCCGGAGTGAGGGGTGCGGCGCCGACCCCCACCCCGCTGCTGCGCAGCGACCCTCCCCACAAGGGGGAGGGTAAAGCTCACGGCATCAGCTGATATTCGTAAAGCTTCTGATACAGCCCGCCCTGGTTGAGCAGCGTGCGATGCGCGCCGCTTTCCACCACCTTGCCGGCCTCCAGCACCACGATCGTGTCGGCCTGGTGCACGGTCGACAGGCGGTGGGCAATGACGATGGTGGTTCGCCCGACCGTCAGCTGCTGCAGCGCGTCGCGGAACAGCGCCTCGGATTCGGCGTCGAGTGCGCTGGTCGCCTCGTCGAGCAGCAGGATCTCCGCATTGCGCAGCATGGCGCGCGCGATCGAGATGCGCTGGCGCTGGCCGCCTGACAGCAGCGCGCCATTCTCGCCGACATCCGTGTCGTAGCCTTTCGCCTGGGCGCTGATGAAGTCATGTGCATTGGCGGCCCTTGCGGCGGCCATTACTTCCTCGTCCGTGGCGCCCTCGCGCCCGAGCCTGATGTTGTGCATGATCGTGCCGGCAAACAGGAACGTGTCCTGGCTGACATAGGCGATCTTTTCCCTGACCGAGGTGAGCGTGGCACAAGAAATGTCCTGCCCGTCGAACATCACCCTGCCGACCTGCGGGTCGTACATGCGCATGATCAGGTTGAGGATGGTCGACTTGCCACTGCCCGAGGGTCCGACCAGCGCCGTCATCTTGCCTGCGGCAAGCGTCAGGTCCAGTCCCTCGAACACCGGCGCGCTTTCGGGGTAGGCGAAGCTGACATTGTCGAAATGGATCTCGCCCGGCCCGGCCCGCAGCGGCTTTGCATACGGCTTTTCGGCCAGTGTCAGCGGCCGGTCGGCGAGCTGGAACATCATGCGCACGCCGACAATGCCGGTTTCAAGCGAGATGCGTACGCGGGCCAGGCGCTTGGCCGGTTCATAGGCCAACAGCAGCGCCGCGATGAAGGCCATGATGTTGCCCGGCATCTGACCGCCGCCGCCCAGAACCAGAAAGCCGCTGACAAAAACGGCGCCAGCGATGGCCAGCCCCGCAAGCGTTTCCATCACCGGGCTGGTGGCGGCCTCCAGCGTGGCGATGTTGTTGGCGCGGCTCTCCACGTCCGACACGGCCTTGTACATGCGCTTGCGCATGGCGCCTTCGAGACCGAAGGATTTGACGACGCGCACGCCGATCGCCGTTTCCTGCATCACCTGCACGATCTGGCCGAGCGAACGGAATTCTTGCGAGGCAATTTTTCGGACGCGCTTCAGGATACGATTGACGCCGTAAATGGCGATCGGCCCGATCACCAGACAGATCAGGGACAGCGCCGGCTGCTGCCAGACCATCACCCCCACCAGCGCAGCCAGCGTCACCAGATCGCGAACATAGGACGTGACGATTTGGTCGAGCACGCTGCGCGCGGCCTGGGCATTGTTCGTCATGCGCGAAATCAGTTCGGACGAAGAGGTCGAATGATAGAATTCGATGCCTTGCGCAAGAATGCTGTCATAGATCTTGCGCTGCCGGTCGGCGATGATGGCATTGCCGACCCTGCTCATGAAGTAGGCCTGGATGAAGTTTGCGAAGCCCTTGAGAATGAAGATCGCTCCGGTCGCGGCCGCGATCAGATTGACCTGCCCAATCCGCTTGTAAACCACGAATTCATTGGTGATTTCGCGCAGCATATAGGCGCTGGCTGCTGTCGTTGCCGCCACCACCAGCATCGACAGAATGGCCGCAGCGTAGCCAAATCTATGCGCGTGAAAGGATTCCCGCAAAAGCCTTGCGATAAGGCGCTGGTTTTCCGACGAACGGAAGAAGCGAAACAAATGGCCGATCCCATGCCTGACTGACGAATTTCGGATTCGCCACCGGGGCGAAAGGCGGCTTATAGAGCGAGTTGTGGCCGGATGGAACCTTTCGCTGTCGCGGAGACAATCGGCTGCGGCACGGTGTCTTTTGCGCCACGATTGCGGCGACTGATCTGCAGGGAGATGACGACAGATGGATTTCGACCTTGTTGTACGTGGCGGAACGCTGCCCGACGGCACCGTCGCCGACCTCGGCATCATCGGCGAGACGATCGTCGCCATCGAGCCCGAACTGCATGTCAGCGCCGGCACGTCGATCGACGCCCGTGGCAATCTGATCTCGCCGCCCTTCGTCGATCCGCATTTCCATATGGATGCGACGCTGTCCTACGGCATTCCACGCATCAACGCTTCGGGTACGCTGCTGGAGGGCATTTCGCTGTGGGGCGAGCTGAAGCCGCTCCTGACGCATGACGCGGTTCGCGAGCGGGCGCTCGCCTATTGCGACTGGGCGGTCTCGATGGGCCTGCTCGCCATCCGTACCCATGTCGATGTCTGCGATGACAGGTTGCTCGCGGTCGAGGCGCTGCTCGACGTCAAGAAGATTGTCGCGCCCTATATCGACCTGCAATTGGTCGCCTTCCCGCAGGACGGGTTTTATCGCTCGCCGACGGCGCGCCACAACACCATCCGCGCGCTCGACATGGGCGTCGACATCGTCGGCGGCATCCCGCATTTCGAACGCACCATGGCCGACGGCACGCGCTCGGTGACCGAATTGTGCGAAATCGCGGCTAAGCGCGGGCTGATGGTCGACCTGCATTGCGACGAGACCGACGATCCGCTGTCGCGCCACATCGAGCAGCTTGCCTATGAGACCCACCGCCTTGGCCTTCAGGGCAAGGTGGCCGGCTCGCACCTGACTTCCATGCACTCGATGGACAATTATTACGTCTCCAAGCTCTTGCCGCTGATTGCCGAGGCCGGTGTGTCGGCGATCCCCAATCCGTTGATCAACATCATGCTGCAGGGCCGCCACGACACGTTTCCCAAACGCCGCGGGATGACCCGGGTGAAGGAGATGCTGGCGCTCGGCATCCGCGTCGGTTGGGGCCAGGATTGCGTTCTCGACCCCTGGTATTCGCTGGGCACCGCCGACATGCTCGACGTCGCCTTCATGGGGCTTCACGTCGCTCAGATGTCGAGCCCTGCCGACATGGCACGCTGCTTCGACATGGTCACCAATGTCAACGCCGCCATCATGGGCCTCGATCATCTCGGCCTTGCCTCGGGCAAGCGCGCCAGCTTCGTCATCCTCGATGCCGGCAACCCGATCGAAGCCTTGAGGTTACGTGCCGAACGGCTGTGCGTCGTCGCCAGGGGCAAGGTGGTGGCCGAGCGCACGAAGCAAGAGACACGGCTGTCGATCGCCGGCCGTCCCGGACAGGTGAACCGGCGGCACAAAACTGCGTAGAAACAGCCGATTTCCGCCGCTGGTCTTACCGATTTGCCTCGTCAAAGCGGCCGCTTGCAGCTAGGGAGCCGCATGGCCCAGTCGCTCGTCCGCACCTTCACCATCAGGAACGCGCTCCTGGCCGGCATCCTGTTGATGCTGGCCGGCGACTTCATGTTCGCGCTGAACGACGCGATGGGCAAATGGCTGGTCGCCAGCTTCTCGGTCGGTCAGGTGGTGCTGATCCGATCGATCGGCGCCTTCATCGTGCTCGGCCCGATGATCGCCAACCAGAGCGCCGGCAGACTGTTCCGGATGGAGCGGCCGGTCCTCCAGATTCTGCGCGTGCTGGCGACCACGGTTGACACAGCGCTGTTCTATGCCGCCGTCGTCTATCTGCCGCTGGCCGATGTGATGAGCTTCTACATGGCCGGGCCGATCTATGTGGCGGCGCTGTCGCATTTCCTGCTCGGCGAAAAGGTCGGCTGGCGCCGCTGGGCCGCCATCCTGGTGGGCTTCTGCGGCGTGCTGATCATCTTGAAACCCTCTTCGGCGGCGTTCTCGCAGTCCTCGCTGTTCGCACTGGTCGGCAGCATCGCGTTCGCCTTTGCCATCATCCTCAGCCGCCGCCTGCGCGGCACCAGCGACACAACGCTGGTCACCTGGCAGACTATCGGCACGCTGCTGGTCGGCGGCGTGATGACCATAGGCGCCTGGCAGACGCCCTCGGCACTCGATTTCGGCGCCATGCTCCTGCTCGGCATCGTCTCCTGCAGCGCGCATCTGATGATTACCAGGGCGCTGAAACTGGCCCCTGCCTCGACGCTGGCGCCGCTGCACTACAGCCTGCTTCTATGGGCGGTGATCTTCGGCCTGGCCTTCTTCGGCGACGTGCCGGGACCGCGCATCCTGATCGGCTCGGCCATCGTCGTGCTCGCCGGCCTGTTCATCTTCCACCGCCAGAAGGTGGTCGAAACAGTCGTGCCGCCGGAGAACGTGCCGAAAGGCGTGAATTGACCTAACCTTGGCGCACCGCCGCTAGATGCCGTGAAAACTCAGGCGTTTCCATCAGCGCCTTGCAACGGGCGAAGCGGCCGTCGGCATAGGCGCGGAAATCCGCGACCGGGTTGTTGTTGGCAAGCTGGATAAGGCCCCAGAGCGTCCACAACAGGTCGCACATCGCCTTGTAGGTGACGACGCGGCCGCGCTCGGCCGGTTTTGCCTCGCCGCCGAAATAGGCGCGCATCATCTCTTCCTCCTGCGCGGTGTCGAACCGGCCTTCGACCGAGAGGTCGCCGAGGTCCCAGAGCGGGTCGTTCATCCCCGAATATTCCCAGTCGACGATCCACATCCGCTCGCCCGTATCGAGAAAATTCTCGCACAGTGGATCGCAATGGCAGGCGGCAATCGGCAGTCTATGCGCGGCAAGGGACGCACGCACGGTGTCGGATTCGCGCACCACGTCGTGGTAGCCCGGCGGCAAGGCGACTTCCTTGGTCGACAAGACCTTGAGATAGTCGTCGATCATCGCAAACAGCTCGAAGCGGAACGGGAACACCGCGCCTGACGAGTGCAGCTTGCGGAAGGCTTCGCCGGCGCGGGCCGGGCTACCGGCGCGCAGCTTGAACTTCTCCGGCGACATTGTCTCGGCGCCGGCAACGAAGCGGCTCGCCATCACGCCTGTCGCGGGGTCGACATGCAGCACCTCGGGACTGACGCCGGCCTTGGCCGCCTCACGCGCCGCCACCGCTTCATTGGCGCGGTTGATATACTCCTCCGTGCCTTTGCCGGGCATGCGCAGGCAGATATCGCCGGCCCGAAAGACGAGATTGGTCATCCCGCCCAGCCGCTCAAGCGGTCCGTCATAGCCCGCCAATGCCGGAATTGCCGCAAGTGTTGCGCGTGCCTCGTCCGTCCCCATGCCTGTTGCCCCTGGCGTGTTATTTCTTGCGACAACGGTTCCACAGTTTTCGCCGTTTGGCTATCATCCGATCGAGGGTGAGCAGCGAGCTGGCGGAGAAACAGCCATGGCGGGCAACAAGGATCATGGCGGGCTTGGCGCCGCCTATGCGGCGCAACGGCCCGAGGACGTCGCCGCGATCTATGACAAATGGTCGGAAACCTACGATGCCGATATGTCGGCCGCCGGCTACCGCCATCCGACGATCTGCCTGGCCCTGCTGGCCCGCCATCTGCCGCGCGGCGCCGCACCGCTTCTCGACGCCGGCGCCGGCACCGGGCTGATCGGCGAGTGGCTGGCCATCACCGGCTATCCCCAGGTCGAAGCGCTCGATATTTCGCAAGGCATGCTGGCCAAGGCAGCGGCAAAGGGCGTCTATTCGGCGCTGCATTGCCTGGCGCTCGGCGGCCCGCTGCCCTTTGCCGACAATGCCTATGCCGGCATCGTCTCGGCCGGCGTTTTCACCTCCGGCCATGTCGGCGCCGGGGGGCTGGATGAACTGATCCGCATCTGCCGGCCGGACGGCATCATCGTGCTGACGGTCAAGAACACGCTGTGGAACGCCGGCTTCGCCGATCGCATCGCTGCGCTCGAGGCTGAGGGCAGGGTCGTTCGTGCCGAGGAGACTGCGCCTTATGTTTCGATGCCGGGCGAGGCTGACACCGTGCCCAGCCGCGGCCTTGTGCTGCGCGTGAGCTGAGTCTGGCGCAGCCTATGCCTTGATCCTGCTCATCGAAGGATCGTACATCGGTTCGAGATGGATCTTCGCCGGCGTCCGTTCCATCGCCACCACCAGCTCATAGTCGCCTGAGCTGAGAAAATCGTCGCTGACGCCATCGGCGTTGCGGACATAGCCATAGCCGATGTTCTTAGCCAGCGTGTAGCCATATCCGCCGCTGGTGAGATAGCCGACCGGTTCGCCATTGCGCAAAATCGTCTCGCGCCCGACCAGCACGATATCGGGATCGTCGACCGTGAAGCCGGCAAAGCGTTTCTTCAGGTCGGCGCCGCTGATCTTTTCGAGCGCCCGCCGGCCGACGAAATCGGTGTTCTTCCTCAGCTTCACCGCCCAGCCGAGGCCGGCCTCCTGAGGCGTGTCGTTGGGGGTGATGTCGGAGCCCCAGGCGCGGTAGCCTTTCTCCAGCCGAAGTGATTCCAGCGCCCGGTAGCCGATCGGCCGGATGCCGTGAGGCTTGCCGGCGGCCATCGATGCGTCGAAGACTTCGCCGGTGGCGGCGATTGGCACATGCAATTCCCAGCCGAGCTCGCCGACATAGGTGACGCGCAGCGCCCGCACCGTGTGACCGGCAATGGCGATCTCGCTGACATGGCCGAATGGGAAGGCGGCATTCGAGACATCCGCGTCGGTGACGGCCGAAAGCACATCGCGGGCGCGCGGCCCCATCAGCGACAGCGTGCCGAAATCCTCGGTGACATCTTTCAACGTCACGTCGAGGCCCTTGCCGACATGGTCGCCGATCCAGGAGAGATCATGCGTGCGGAAGCCGGTGCCGGTCACGATGTAGAATTTGTCTTCGGCGAGCCTGGCCACCGTCAAATCGGCCTCGATGCCGCCGCGCGTGTTGAGCAGCTGCGTGTAGGTCAGCCGTCCCACCGGCTTGGCGACATCGTTGGCGCAGATCCAGTCCAGCGCCTTAGCCGCATCCGAACCCGTCATTTCGTATTTGGCGAAGGACGACTGGTCGAAGATGCCGACTTTCTCGCGCACATGGCGATGCTCCTCGCCGACCGGGCCAAACCAGTTCTGCCGGCCCATGGAATAAATGTCTTCGGATGTGGCGCCCTGCGGCGCGAACCAGTTCGGCCGTTCCCAGCCGAGCTTGGAGCCGAACACCGCGCGGTGCGCTTTCAGCCGCTCGTAGAGCGGCGAGACGATGCGCGGCCGGCCCGAGACGTACTCCTCATGCGGAAAGCCGATCGTGTAATGCTTGCCATAGGCTTCCAGCGTGCGATCGCTGACCCATTGCCGGTCGCGGTGCAAATTGGAAAAGCGCCTGATGTCGACCACCCAAAGGTCGAGCGGCGCTTCACCATCGACAACCCATTGCGCCAGCACCCAGCCGGCGCCGCCGCCGGAAGCGATGCCGAAGGCGTTGAAGCCGGCGCCGACGAACATGTTGGCGCATTCGGGCGCGACACCGAGGATGAAATTGCCGTCCGGCGTAAAACTCTCCGGCCCGTTGATCATCTGCTTGACGCCGACCGTCTCCAGCGCCGGCACGCGCGCGATCGCCTGGCTCATATGCTGCTCGAAATGATCGTAGTCGTCGTCGAACAGGCGGAACTCCCAGTCATCGGGGACATCGCCGCCGGGCAGGCCGGTCGCCCAGGCCTGCGGGTTCGGCTCATAGCCGCCCATCACCAGCCCGCCGACCTCTTCCTTGAAATAGGTTCGGCGGTCGGGATCGCGGATTGTCGGCGCGTCGGTCGCCAGCCCGTCGATCTTCTCGGTGATGATGTACTGGTGCTTGACCGGTTGCAGCGGCACGCAAATGCCGGCCATCGCGCCGACCTGGCGTGCCCATTGCCCGGCGCAGTTCACCACCTTGTCGCAAGCAATGTCGCCCTTGTTGGTCTTCACCGCGGTGATGTGCCCGTCCGTCATGTCAAAGCCGGTAACGCGGACGTCCTCGAACAGCTTGGCGCCATGCATGCGCGCGCCCTTGGCCAGCGACTGCGTGATGTCGGAGGGGCTGGCCTGCCCATCGGTCGGCAGCCAGGAGGCGCCGACGAGGTCGCCGGTCTCCAGCAGCGGCCACATCTTTTTGACCTCCCCCGGCGACAGCAACTGCATGTCCATGCCGAAGCTCCTGGCCGTCGTCGCCAGCCGTTTATATTCGGTCCAGCGGTCGGCATTGGTCGCAAGCCTGAGGCACCCGGTCATCTTCCAGCCGGTAGCGAGCCCGGTTTCGGCTTCCAGTCCCTTGTAGAGCTCGACCGAATATTTGAGCACGCGGGTGATCGAGGCCGACGAGCGCAACTGGCCGACCAGCCCGGCCGCATGCCAGGTCGAACCCGAGGTCAGCTTGCCCTGTTCCAGCAGCACGACATCGGCCTTGTGGTCGCGCGCCAGGTGATAGGCCGTCGAACAGCCGATAATGCCGCCGCCGATGACGACGATGCCGGCATGTGTAGGCAATGTCATGACTGTGTCCCGTACTTCGTGCGGTAGTTGTCCAGCGCCGCGTCGAGCCGCGTCAGGTTCTCCGCGGTGTAGGCGACGTAGTCGATGCCGGGCGCGTCGAGGTAAAGTTCGGAAACCATGCTCCACATCGCCTCGCGCAGCAGCGAGGCGCATTGCATGGCCGCGTGCGAGCGGCGGATCGCCTCATCCGGCTCGCGCATGAAATACGCCGTGAGGAAAGTGAAGGACTCCGCGTCGCTCATCTCGGCGTTGGAGGCAACGCCGGCAAGATCGAACATCGCGGTGTTGAAACCGGCATATTCGAAATCGATGAGCCACAACCTGTCGCCATCGTCGAGGATATTTGCCGGCAGAAGATCATTGTGGCCGAATACGATCGGCAGCAGCTTCTGCGCCCGCTCCAACTCGTCGGCCAGAGCCAGCAGCCTGGGCAGCTCGTCGCGCTTGCGGCTGCCGCCTTCGCTCAGCGTTCGCGCATAGTCGCGGATGACATGGAAGACCCAGAACATGAAGCCGGCGCCGGAGATGTGATTGGGCATCTCGCGATGGAACCCGCGCATAAGGGCCGCGACGCGGCCGATATTGGCGCGCACGTCCTCGGCAACATAGGTTTTCGCGCCGAGAAATTCCGTGACCATGATGCCGGGTTCGGAATGGCGGACCGCCGGCGCGAAGCCTGCGGCGTGCGCCGCGCGGGCCGTCATCACCTCGCGGTCGCGAAAGACGTGGTGAAATGGATAGTCCTGGCCGAAGCGCACGACATGCCGCCCGGCCGCGTCCTTGACCAGATAGTTGGCGTTGCTGAGGCCGCCCGGCAGCGGCGCAATGTCGATGCTGCCATTCCAGCAAGGCAAGGCCCGGATGCGGTCTTCAGCAGTCACGGGGCCATCCCTGACTTTTGCGGAGCTTTCCTGGGCGCCATGCGCCGCGCAACGAGCGTTGGGAAACGCAAAAAATCTCGTCGGTGCGGGACGCAGGAACTCCTATCCCGCGCCGCACCGACGAGCCCCTCTGGCCAGGTTTTGATACCCGGTCTCCGCCCCCGCGGATTTGAGAAACTTTTGTGCCAGTTCAAACCCAGACGGTCTGGCCAAACGGTCCGGTCCGTGAATTGCGGCTCTGCCATCACCCTCCCGTGGCAGTTCCGAAGCTGTCACGCCGTCAATGTCACGCCAGTGCTGCCTAGCTGTCAATGAAATGTTGTGACTTTTTTTGGGTGTTTTGCCCGAAACCACGAGCAATTCCTTTAAAAACGGCGGCATTGCCCTAAAACCGGGCAGGCCGCAAATTGAGGAAGCCAGATGATCCATTCGAAACGGCATGGCGAAATCCTCCGCCTCCTCAAGGAAGAGGGCACCGTCACCATTGCCAGCCTCGCCGACCGGCTGGGGGTTTCGCTTGAAACGGTGCGCCGGGATGTCAAGCCACTGACCGGCAATGGCTCGGTGCTCAAGATGCATGGCGCCATCGGCCTGCCGTCGATGGCCGGCGAAGCGCCCTTCGAGCGGCGCATGCGCGACAATGCGGAGGCCAAGCGGCTGATCGCCCGCATGGTCGCTGCCACCATTCGCGACGGTGAATCGGTCATGCTGGACACCGGCACCACGACCTCGTTCCTGGCCCGCGAACTGCTCGGCCACCGGCGGCTGACCGTGGTCACCAATTCATCCGACATCGCCCGCACGCTGGCCACCGTCAACGGCAACAAGGTCTATATGGCCGGCGGCGAATTGCGCAGCGATTCCGGAGCCGCCTTCGGCGCCTCGGCGATCGATTTCGTCAGCCGCTTCTCGGTCAGCCATGCGGTGATTTCGATCGGCGCCGTCGATGCCGCCGCAGGCCTTGCCGACTACGATCTGGAAGAGGCGGAGTTCGCCCGCATGGTGCTGTCGCGCGGCCAGCGCTCGCTGGTCATCACCGACCACACCAAGTTCGGTCGCCAGGGTCTAGTCCAGGTCTGCGGCTTCGACGGTTTTTCCGAACTCGCCACCGACCAGCCGCCGCCGCGCGACATTGCCTCGGCACTTGCCGAGGCTGGAGCGCGCCTCAGCATCGCTGCGGCCTAGCCAAACACCAGCGACTGGCGCGCCGCGATCCCGGCCCATGCCGCTACCCGATACCACGAAGGCGATGTTGTGCATCATGCGTCCGCGTCGCCGGCCGCATAAGATGTCGTTCTGGTGAAAAATTGTTTTTCAATCATCCGGCTCTTCGCAATGTCCATGCAACTTGGCAGCCGCAAACAGCGCCTCGTCGAAATGCGGGCCGGGCGAATTGCCCGCATCAGCAATGAGGTCACCATGCTGCAAACGATGCCTTGTCTTTCCTCATGGCCTGGACGCTTGCGCGCTCCGACCTGGAAGCGGACCCGGCTTGGCCGGACATTCCGCAACTTTCCGCCGGCGACGGTGTATGACGGTGTATAAGGTGTCCAGGATCAAGAACCTCAAAACCTATGACCGGCGCTTCGCATGACTGATCCACTGTCGGCGATCCTGGGCTTCGGCCTGCTCGGCGTCGCCTGCCTCGCCTTCACAGAAAAGATCCTGCCGCTGCCGCCCTCGCATGTGCTGCTGCTGTTCCTCGGCATGACGGCAGCCTCCGATCTCCTGGCGCTGGCGATTCTGCTCCTGGTGACGACGCTGTCCGCCATCACAGGCTGCCTTGTCTGGTATAGTGTGGGCCGTAGGATTGGATTGGATCGTGCCGACAGGCTGGTCGAGCGTTTCGGCAAATATGTCTGCTTGCGCTATGCGACCTACAGCAAGCTTGGTCAGGCCTATCGCCGCCATCATGTCCGGGTCTCCTTGCTGGCGCAGTTCATCCCGACGGTTCGCAACTATCTGCCGATCGCGGCCGGCGCGCTCCGTCTGCCACTCTTGCCCTTCGCGGCGGCGACGCTGCTCGGCGCCACGCTATGGAACACCGGCTTCCTCGTCACCGGCTACCTTATGCGCGGCAGCGGCCGGGATTCCTATGCCATCGGCTTTCGCATCATCGTCATCGTTTTGGCGCTGGAGACGGCTTTTATGCTCGCGCTTCGCTACGGTCCTGCCTGCCGGCGGCGCCTCGGCTTCGGCTGACAGGAGGCGCCTCAAGCCCTACGGGTAAAAGGCCCGCCTTCGGCTTTCCTTCCCCGTCGCGCCGGTGTTTAGTCCGGCCATGGCTTTCACCATCCGTCAGCTGCAGTTCTTCATTGCCGTCGCCGAGCAAGGCACGGTGTCGGGCGCCGCACAAAACCTCTCCATCTCGCAATCCTCGGTCACCGAGGCGATCAAGGAGCTGGAGAGCGATCTCGGCGTCGAATTGTTCGAGCGCCACCCACGTGGCCTCAACATTACTCACAAAGGCCACCAGTTCCTGCGCCATGCGACCAAGATCCTGGCCGACGTCTCCGATGCGCGCCGCGCTTTCTCCGACGACCAGGTGGTGGCCGGCGGGCGCCTGCAGCTCGGCGTCACCTCGCTGGTCGCGGGCTATGTGCTGTCCGATCTGCTGGCGCGCTACCGCCGCGCCTATCCCGGCGTCGATGTCTCGGCCATCGAGGACAATGGCGACTATCTCGAACATCTGCTGATCGGCGGCAAGCTCGACATTGCCGTCATGGTCACCTCCAATTTGCGCGACCGCACCGCGCTGCAGTCGGAAATCCTCGAGGTCTCGGCCTACCGGCTGTGGGTCCCGCTCGGCCACAAGCTGGCCAGCGCCGACATTATCGGCATAGGCGACATTGCCGGCGAGCCGCTGATCATGCTGACCGTCGACGAGATCGAGGAGAACACCGGCAAGCTTCTGGCGGCGATCGGCGCCAGGCCGCATGTCGCCTTTCGCACCCGCTCGGTCGAAGCCGTTCGCAGCCTCGTCGCCACAGGTGCGGGCGTGGCGTTGCTGCCCGACCTAGTCTACCGACCGTGGTCGCTGGAAGGCGACCGCATCGAATCGCGCGACATTTCGGGTTCCCTGCCGGTCGTCCAGGTCGGCATGGTCTGGCGCCGCGGCTCCGGTCTGCCGCAGGCGTCGCGCGACTTCATCGGCCTTGCCCAGTCGCAGCGTATGGTACGCCAGCAGCGTTGATAGGGTGCGTGGTTATCTATCGGAAAAACCGATATCGCGTTTCTGATAAATGAATTTGCGAAACCGGAATTTTCCGAGCACTTTTCATGTCAGGGACGAAAGCCGCCATCAGAGCGGCAACGTGCCATCGGATGAACTGACGCTTTTCAGCCTGCGGCTGACCGCGGCGGCGACTCGCTTCGCAGTCAGGCGCCAAAATGGGAGATTGACGATGAATTCATTCCTGAAGACGTGCACCGCCTTGACGGTCGCGCTGACCTTTTCCGGTCAGGCCGTCGCCCAGGTCAAGGAACTTGGCAAGGGCGAAGGGGAGGTCAGCATAGTTGCCTGGCCGGGGTACATCGAGCGCGGCGAAACCGACAAGGGCTATGACTGGGTGACCTCCTTCGAGAAGGAGAGCGGCTGCAAGGTCAACGTCAAGACCGCGAACACCTCCGACGAGATGGTCTCGCTAATGAATGAGGGTGGGTTCGATCTAGTCACCGCTTCGGGTGACGCATCGCTGCGCCTCGTTGCCGGCAAGCGCGTGCAGCCGATCAACACCGATCTCATCCCGAGCTGGAAGGCGGTAGACGACCGTCTGAAGGATGCGCCCTGGTTCACCGTCGACAAGGTGCATTACGGCGTTCCCTATCAGTGGGGCCCGAACATCCTGATGTACAACACCGATGTCTTCAAGGAAGCGCCCAAGAGCTGGAACGTCGTCTTCGAGGAAATGAACCTGCCGGACGGCAAGTCCAACAAGGGCCGCGTCCAGGCCTATGACGGCCCGATCCACATCGCCGACGCCGCCAACTATTTGATGTTCCACAAGCCGGAACTCGGCATCAAGGACCCGTACGAATTGAACGAAGACCAGTACAAGGCAGCGCTCGAGCTGCTGCGTGTTCAGCGGACGCTGGTCGGCCGCTACTGGCATGACGCCGCCATCCAGGTCGACGACTTCCAGAACGAAGGCGTCGTCGCCTCCGGCTCATGGCCCTACCAGGTCAACACGCTGGTCGCCGCCAAGAAGCCGGTCGCCTCGACCGTGCCGGAAGAAGGCGTCACCGGCTGGGCCGACACCACCATGATGGAGGCCGACGCCGCGCACCCGAACTGCGCCTATATGTGGCTTGAGCATTCGCTGTCGCCCAAGGTCCAGGGCGACGTCTCGGCCTGGTTCGGCTCGCTCCCGGTCGTGCCCGCTGCTTGCAAGGGCAACGAGCTGCTCGGCGAGGAAGGCTGCAAGACCAACGGCTACGAGAACTTCGACAAGATCAAGTTCTGGAAGACGCCGGTCTCGAAGTGCGCCACCCAGAACGACCAGTGCGTGCCTTACTACCGCTGGGTGTCCGACTATATCGGCGTCATCGGCGGGCGGTGAGCTCCCTTAACCCTCCCCCCTTGTGGGGAGGGTCGAGCGCAGCGTCGGGGTGGGGGCAGCGCTGACGTCCGGTGCTAGTCCCCCCC
>NZ_JAMYQZ010000077.1:0-29616 GCF_040321145.1 Mesorhizobium sp. M0514 | reverse complement strand
GAATGGATTGCGCGCGCCGAACAGCCGCCGCTCAAGGGCGACGTCGCCGTCTCCTTCGCGCTTTGCGGCTCGGCTCTGGCCGGGCTCCTGATGCTGCACATGGCCTTCGGTTCCGGCTGGACCACGTTGCTTGCCGGCGTTGCCGCCATCGTGCCGGCGCTGGCGACGCGTTGGCGTTCTTATCCGGTGCTGGGCTGGATTTCGGTCGGCGCGGTCGTTGCCGTGCTGGGCCGCGTCGCCTTCGATCCGACCATCGTCGGCGCCGAGTTCCTGACGACGACGCCGGTGTTCAACTGGCTGCTGCCGGGATACGGCGTACCGGCGCTGGCCTTCGGCTTTGCCGCCTGGCAACTCGCGCGTACCACCCCCGCACTACCAACAACTGGCAACCGGCCGCGCCTTGCGATGGAGGCGGGTGCAGCCCTGTTTGCGCTGCTCACCGTCGCCATGCTGGTGCGCCACGCCATGCATGGCGGCGTCATCGACACCGGCCCGGTGACGCTCGCCGAACAGGCGATCTATACGCTGATCGCCATCGGCGCCGGCGCAATACTGTTGGCGATCGACATGCGCTCGCCAAGCTCTGTGCTGCGCTACGGCTCGATGGCCGCCGGCGTGCTCTCGGTCGCCTTCATCGTCCTCCAGCATTTCCTGGTGCTCAATCCGCTGTTCACCGACGAATCGACCGGCCAGATCCCGGTGTTCAACCTCTTGTTCTTGGCTTACCTGTTGCCGGCCATAGCCGCCGGCGGGCTGGCGCTCTATGCCAGGGACAAGCGGCCGCCATGGTATGCGCAGATGCTGGCGGTGGTGGCGGCATTGCTTGTCTTCGCCTACGCCACACTGTCGGTCAGGCGCGTGTTCAAGGGCGAGTTCATCGGCCTGTGGAGCGGCCTCGGGCAGCTTGAGACCTACACCTATTCGGCGCTCTGGCTGATCATCGGCGTCGTGCTGCTCACCGCCGGCGTCTGGCTGAAGTCGCAGGTGCTGCGCATTGCCTCGGCGGCGCTGATCGCGATTGCCGTGGTAAAAGTCTTCCTGTTCGACATGTCGGAACTGGAAGGCGTGCTCAGGGCGCTGTCCTTCATCGGTCTTGGCGCCGTGCTGATCGGCATCGGCCTGTTCTACCAGCGGCTGCTGACGCGGGCGGCGAGGGAGGCCAACGCTGCAACTTGAAGTGATATACGAGGTGGAATATATGAATATCCAACGGAGGATATTCGATGCCGCTCTATATCCGCGACGACGAAGTGGATGCGCTGGCCAGCAGATTGCAACGCGAGACGAACGCTCCGAGCAAAACGGAGGCGGTGCGGGTCGCGCTCGTGCACGAACTTGAGCGCAATCGGGCGAAGGTGCCGCTGCGCGATCGGATCGCCAGTCTTCAGGACAGGGCCAGGAAGCTTGGCCTGCCCAATCCCGATTTCGATATGAAGAAGTTCACCGACGAGATGTGGCAAGACTGATGTTTGTCGACGCGTCGGTGATCGTCGCCATTCTCAACCAGGAACCTGGGTGGGAGGAATTGCTGAAGCAGCTATCCGGTTTTTCCGGGCAGGTCTGGGTTTCTCCGTTGGTTCACTTCGAAGCAACACAGGCATTGGCACGGGCCGGCGCCGGCCCGCGCAGACCCAGCGCTGAAGCCCTTCTCCATGCCCGCGATCTGATCGATGAGTTCATTGTGGAGATCATGGGAGAGAGTCTGGCCATTGACGACAACATCGGCTCTCGGGCCATTGACGCGAGTGCCCGCTACGGCAAAGCCGTTGGCCACAAGGCGGATCTGAATCTCGGGGACTGTTTTGCTTACGCCTGCGCGAAAAGCCGCGATCTTCCACTGCTGTACAAAGGCCATGATTTCGCACTGACCGATTTAGGATAATTCGGCCCTTTTGTTGATTGCGGGGAATAATTTAGCCGATCAACTCGTTATCTCACTGCTTGGGTGACCGGGGCGGCAGACCGCTTCGCGCTGGCCGCTTGCGCCGCGCCGGGAAGGCGCGTTCAATCGGGTTAAACAAGGGCGACCTCAGAACCAGCGGTCATGGACGAAAAGAAGGCAGCAATCCTTGGCGAAATACCGCGCCTGCGCCGCTACGCACGCTCGCTTCTGCGCGACCGCGAATCCGCTGACGATCTCGTCCAGGATTGCCTCGAACGAGCGCTCTTGCGGCTTGAAAGCTGGCAGACGGGAGAAAGCCCCCGGAGGTGGCTGTTTACGATCATGCATCATTTGTTCATCGATCAGATGCGCAAGGTGAACCGGCGCGGTGAGGCGACGATCCTGCCGCTTGACGCAAACGAGGCGCAGGCAGTCCCCGCCGAGCAGGCGGAGAACGCCGCCTCGCGCGAGATCATCGACGCATTGCAGGCGATCAGCCCCGACCGTCGCGCCGCTCTCGTCATGGTCGCCATCGAGGGATTCTCCTATGCCGAAGCCGCCAACATTCTCGGCGTGCCCGCCGGCACGCTGATGTCGCGCATAGCGCGCGGACGCGAGGAGCTGCGCAGCCTGCTCGATGACACGGCGCGCCGCCGCTCGATAAGGATCGTCGAGAAATGACCCGCCGCGATTTTTCCGAACGCGATATCCACATGGCTCTCGACGGCGAGCTGCCGGGCGACGAGCGCGCCGCCTACGACGCCTGGATCGACGCCAATCCCGAAATGAAGGCCAAAAGCGCCCGCTACACCGCCGACCGCACCGCGTTGCGCGCCGCCTTTGCCGGTGTGCTCGACGAGCCCGTGCCGGTGCTGTTCAAGCAGATCGTTAGCGGTGAAGGCGCGACCAAAGCGGCGGCGCGGCAGTCGCGCTGGTGGCTTGCGGCCGCGGCGGCCGCAGTGCTCGTCATCGGCGGTCTTGGCGGCTATTTTGCCGGCATCGACGGCATCGGCAGGGAAGATGGCGCCGATGACCAACTGGCCGAAGAGGCGATCGCCGCCCATGTCATATATGCCGCCGAACAGCGCCATGCGGTGGAAGTGCCGGCAAGCGACAAGGATCACCTGCAGACCTGGCTGTCCAACCGCGTCGGCCTGAAACTGGTGGCGCCGGATCTGGTGGCGGAAGGCTTCCAGCTGGTTGGCGGCCGGCTGCTGCCCGCCGGCCAGGGCAAGGCAGCGATGCTGCTTTACGAGGACGCCAAGGGTCAGCGCATCTCCTTGTTCGTTACCGCTGATTCCTCAGCCAAGTCCAAAGGCACCTACATGGCCGACGCCGACGGTCCCGAGGCGGTCTACTGGCTGGACAAGGGCTATGCCTGCGCCGTCGTCGGCTCGCTGCCGCGAGAGCAGCTGGCCGCGGTCGCCAAGCGCGCCTACGGTCAGCTTCTGGCGGGTATCGCCAGTTAAGCGCATTCCGTTTCGGGAATGCGCCGGGGTAGAAAGTGTCACAATTCGGCCCTATTCGAAGTGCGATAGCGCTTGATGGATATCGGCGTTTCGGCTGATGTTTGCGACGTTTTTGACCGCGGCCTTTTCCTCCACCCAATCGAGGTTTTCCAAACCCGCATGCCTGCCGAGATTCGCAAGGCCCGCGCGTCCGACGTCGATGACCTCGCCGCCATCGAGAAGGCGGTTTTTTCCAGTGACCGCATTTCCCGGCGCTCCTTCCGCCTGTTGATCGAACGCGAGACAGCCGAGATGCTGGTTGCCGAAAGCGATGGCCGTGTCGCCGGCTACGCCATCGTGCTGTTTCGCAAGGGCAGCGGCGTCGCCCGGCTCTATTCGCTTGCCACCAGCCCGTTTTTCAGCGGCCGCGGCATTGGCCGCATGCTGCTTGCAGCGGCCGAAGAAGCTGCCTTCGAGCACGACCGCATGATGTTGCGCCTCGAAGTGCGCGAGGACAACCTTCGCGCCATCGGCATCTATGAGCAGAGCGGCTACCGCAAGATCGGTCGCGAGCCCCACTATTACGAGGATGGCGCCACCGCGCTGCGCTACGAAAAGACCTTGCGCGGCGATATTCCGGTCGCCACCAAAGTCCCATTCTACCAGCAGACCTGCGAGTTCACCTGCGGTCCATGCTGCCTGATGATGGCGATGGCCAATTTCGATTCCGGCTTCGTGCCCGATCCGGTCATGGAAATTCGCCTATGGCGCGAGGCAACGACCGTGTTCATGATGTCCGGCCCAGGCGGCTGCGAGCCCTTCGGCCTTGCGGTTTCCGGCTACGAAAGCGGGCTTGCGGCGGAAATCTTCGTGTCCTTCTATGGCGCGCTGTTCTTGCAATCGGTGCGCAGCGACGACAAGCGCCGGGTGATGGAACTTGCCCAGGTGGACTTTCGCCGCCGCGCGGAACTTTACGGCATCCCGGTGAATTACCGTCCATTCACCATCGACGATATCCGCGGCGCCCTGGCTCAGGGAAAACTGGTGCTGGTGCTGATCAGCGGCTTCCTGATGTTCGGCAAGAAGGTGCCGCATTGGGTGCTGGCTATCGGCGACGATGGCGACCACATCCTGATCCACGATCCCTGGGTCGAGGACGAAAGACAGGAGACCATCCTCGATGCCGCCAACATTCCCGTGCCGCACGGCATCTTCATGAACATGGCGCAATTCGGCCGCGACGGACTGCGTGCTGCCATCACTCTTGGGAAACACTGATAACAATGACCTGGGTCATCCTCACCGGCCGTCAGAACGATCTCGACCCGGCGGCGACGCCGCACAAGATCATCACCAACCGTGACTATCTTGCGCATCCGGCGCTGTTTCGCGGCCAGCAGCCGAAGGTTATCAACCTGTCGAACAATTACGCCTACCAGAGCCGCGGCTATTATGCCTCTCTGCTCGCCGGTTCGCGCGGCCACAAGGTCATCCCGACGGTCGAGACGATGATCGACCTGTCCGAGCGCAAGCTCTACGAGCACGCGCTGCCGGAACTGGAGCTGGCGCTCAACAAATGCCGCAAGGATCTCGGTGGCGTATTCCCGCAAAAAATCTGCATCTTCTTCGGCATCGGACCGTCGAAGGTCTGGGACCGCTTCGCCAAGCTGTTGTTCGACTGGTTCCGCGCTCCGGCGCTTGAGGTTCACATCAAGGACAGCGCCGAATGGGCTTCGATCCGCAAGATCGGCTTCCTGCCGCTGGCCAGGATGGCCGAGGAGGAAGAAGCCCTCTTCGTGCAGGCGCTCGAGACATACACCAACCGCGAGTGGCGCGACACCAAGGGCCGCACGCCGGCACGCTACACCTTCGCCACGCTGGTCGATCCGCATGAGGAACTGCCGCCGTCGGAGATTTCCTCGCTGCGTTACTGGGCCAAGATCGCCGAAAAGATGGGCGTCGAAATCGAGCCGATCACCAGGAAGGACCTGGCCAAGCTCGCCAATTACGACGCGCTGTTCATCCGCGAGACCACCTCGATCTCAAACCACACCTACCGCTTCGCGCGCCGCGCCCAGCAGGAAGGCATGCCGGTGATAGACGACCCGCTGTCGATGATCCGCTGCACCAACAAGGTCTATCTCAACGAACTGATGGCCTACAACAAGGTGCCGGTGCCGCCGACGGTGATGATAGCCGGCACCTCGGACCTCGAACTGGCGGCGCAGACGCTGGGCTTTCCGCTGGTGCTGAAGATCCCGGATTCATCGTTCTCGCGCGGCGTCAAGAAATGCGGCAACTTCGAAGAACTGAAGACGCTCGCCACCGAGTGGCTGGAGGATTCCGATCTCCTGATCGCGCAGAAATTCATCCCGACCGAATATGACTGGCGCGTCGGCGTGCTCGGCGGGCAGCCGCTGTTTGCCGTGCATTATCTGATGGCGAAAAAACACTGGCAGATCGTCAACCACAAGGCCAGCGGCAAGCCCGACCAGGGCGGCATCAAGACCTTCACGCTGAAAGAGACGCCGCCGCATGTCGTCGACACCGCGGTGAAGGCGGCGCGCTGCATCGGCGACGGGCTTTACGGCGTCGATCTCAAGGAAACCAAGGATGGCGTCTTCGTCATCGAGGTCAACGACAACCCGAACCTCGACCATGGCTGGGAGGATTCCGGCGAAAAGGACGAAGTCTGGGTGCGGCTGACGCAATGGTTCCTGGAGCGGCTGGACCGTCCCGGGCGTTAGTTTGCGGTCCCGGGCGGTAATTCAACCGAGGGGGAAAAATGCAGTTCATCGTCATCGAGGATTTCACCGGCTGCGACCGCAAGGAGATCTACCGCCGTTTCGGCGAGCGCGGCAGATTGAAGCCGGACGCGCTTGTCGTGCACCACTCCTGGATCGCGGCTGATATGAGCCACTGCTTCCTGCTGGTCGAGGCCGATGACGCCACGCTGCTGCAGCGCTGGGTCATCGAATGGTCTGACCTAGTGGAGTTCGAGATCATTCCCGTGGCGACGAACAAGGACATGGTCGCCGCACTGGCCGGCCATCTCTGAGCAGTTCGGTCCATCAGCCGAGCACCGGCGAACCCACCGACCGCCGGCATTCCTCAATCAGCCAATTGCGAAACGCCGCCACCAGGTCGCGCCTTGCACTGCGTTCCGGGATCGTCAGGCAATATGGCTGACGCAGCGCGATCGATAGGGCATTCGCCCGGACCAAACGGCCGTCTTCCAGCGCCCCGGCGCAATAAATGCCTTGCGCCAGCGCCACGCCCAGCCCTGAAATGGCAAGGTCGAGCGCTGCCCGCGACGAGTTCGCCGACAGGCCGCGCTGCACTGCGCGGCCGGGCTCTATGCGCGCCGCCTCGAACCAGGTGCGCCAAGACGGAAACGACGCGCCGGTCGGTCCCCAGTCGGTGTGAATCAGTGGCAGGCCGGCGAGGCTGTCGGTTTTGGCGGTGAGTTCTGGCGCGCAGACGGGGTAGACGGCGTCCCTGACGATCTCCTCGGTCGGGTGTTCACGATAGTGCGGGCCGAAGGACAGCCGGATGTCGATCAGTTCGCGGTCGAACGGCACCGGATCGTCATCGCCGCGCAGGGATATGTCGACGGCGCCGTGGCTGGCGACAAAGCCGGCGAGGCGTTCGGAAAGCCAGCCCATCGCCATGGACGGCGGCACCGATACGACAAGCCGCGGGCGGAAGGCATCGCTGCCCTGCGCGATGCTGCCGATCTCTCGAAAAGCCAGGGTCAGCCGGGGCAGCATCTCGACGCCGGCTTCCGTCAGCACCACGCGGCGGTTGACGCGATGGAACAGTTTTCGACCCATCTGCTCCTCGACGGTGCGAATGAGCTGGCTGACCGCGGCCGCCGAGATCGAGAGCTCATCCGCCGCTGCGGCGAAACTCCCCGAGCGCGCCGCCGCCTCGAAGGCTTGAAGTCCTCTCAGGGAAGGAAGCGCGGTCATGGGCTATCCGATAGGTAAGGTAAGCTTATCTATGTCGCAGAAATCCTCGTTTTTCGAAAGCTTTCTTATCGAGTATCTTGGCGCCATGACCGTATCGGCCCAGTTTGAACCCAGAGACCATCGCGACGTCGTCGCGTCTCTGACCAATGAGCAGCGCAGCCGCCTGACCGGCAAGTCGGACGGGCCGGGTCTGGTCCAACTCGCCTTCCATCTCGGCGCGATTGTGGCTATCGGCGGGCTGATTGCGGCCAAGGTGCCGTACTGGCCGCTGTTGATGTTGCCGCAAGGCATTCTCATCGTCTTCCTGTTCACGCTGCTGCATGAGACGGTGCACAGGACGGCGTTCGAGACGCAGTGGCTCAACGATGCCGCCGCAAGGGTCTGCAGCCTGGCGATCGCGCTGCCCGCCGACTGGTTTCGCTATTTCCACTTCGGCCATCACCGTTTCACCCAGGATCCCGAGAACGATCCGGAACTCGCCTTCCCGAAACCGGAGACGAGGCGGCAATACATCGTCCACGTCTCGGGCCTGCCGGTGTGGTGGGGTCATTTGCAGACACTCTACGCCAACGCGACCGGCCGCTGCCACGACAGCTACGTGCCGCCGAAAGGCCTGCCCAAGGTGCGCACTGAAGCCCGCGCCATGATCGCTTTCTATGTCGTGGTCGCCGCGCTAGCCCTGTGGTTCGCGGCAAGTGTACTGCTCTATGTCTGGATCGTGCCGGCGCTGCTCGGCCAGCCCTTCCTCAGGGTCTATCTGCTGGCCGAGCATGGCCGCTGCCCGCTTGTCGCCAACATGCTGGAAAACACCCGCACCACGCTGACCAACTGGCTGGTGCGCAAAGTCGCCTGGAACATGCCGTATCACGCCGAGCACCACGCCTATCCCGGCGTGCCCTTCCATCAGCTGCCGGCCTTCCACCAGCTGATCGAGCGCCATCTCAAAGTCGTCGAACCCGGCTATGTCAGCTTCCACGAGAAATACGTCGAGACCTTGCGCTGAGGCGCTCGGCGTCAGATAGCGTCTGCTCGACGAGCGTGACGAAATAGCGGAGCACGGTGGGGACGATGGCGTCGTTGAAGACATAGCGATCGCCGTGCAGCCCTTCGCCCGGTCTGACCGCTCCTGCGCCGACCCAGGCATAGCAGCCGCCGGCTTCGCGGACCATGTAGGCAAAATCCTCGCAGCCGAGGCTCGGGTTGAATGCGGTCTCGACCTGCTCGCGGCCGACAACCGCGGTTGCCGCCTGGACGGCCCGGTCAGTGGCAGCCGACGTGTTGACCAGCGGCGGGTAGCCTTTCTTGTAGGCGAGCTTGGCGGTGAGGGCATGCGCCGAGGCAATGCCTTGCGCGATGTCGCCGATCAGACTTTCGCAATGGTCTGACAAAGTGGGCTCGAAGAAGCGGCAGGTTCCCTGCAGCCAGACCTTGCCCGGCACGATGTTGCCGACATTGCCGCCGTGGATCTGGGTGATCGAAACGACCAGCGCCATTTCCGGGTCGACCGAACGGCTGACGATGCGCTGCACGGCTTGAACGAAGGCGCCGGCCGCGAGCACGGGATCGTCGCCTAGCTGCGGCATGGCGGCATGCGCGCCGGTCCCTTCGAAGTTCAGTTCGAAAGTGTCGACGGCCGCCATCATCGACCCGGCACGGGCCGCGATCTTTCCGAGCGGCAGCCCCGGCCAGTTGTGGACGGCGTAGACGGCTTCCACGGGGAAGCGCTCGAACAGTCCGTCCTCGATCATCCGCATGGCGCCGCCTTCATTTTCTTCTGCCGGCTGGAAGATGAAACAGACGGTGCCGTCGAAGGCTCTGTTGTCGGCGAGCAGCTTGGCGGCGCCGAGCAGCATCGCGATGTGCCCGTCGTGGCCGCAGGCATGCATCACGCCGTCTTTCTTCGACGCATATGGCAATCCTGTCTTCTCCAGCACGGGCAAGGCATCGAGTTCGGCCCGAAGCCCGATGGCGCGCACGCCTGGTCGTCCTCTGAGGACGCCAACCACGCCGGTGCCGCCTATGCCTTCATGAACCTCGTCGAGCCCGAAGGTGCGCAGCTTGTCGGCGACGAAGCGCGCGATCTCATACTCTTGGAAACCGAGTTCGGGGTTGGCGTGGATGTGATGCCGCCATTCCACCACCTGCGGGGTGAGGGCGGCGATGGGGTCGTTGTGCAGCATTGCGCTCTCCTTGCCGGCTATCGTAAATTCGGCCTTGTCGATGCCAGCACGTAAAGGATTTGCGCCGGCAGCGTCTTGAACAGGATTGACCGTGTCTGGAATTCAACAGCCTCAGGAGACGACGCAGTTCTGGCGTCATCCGCGCTTTCGCGATCTTGGCATGCTCAAGGCGCGCTTCACGCGGCATCGCTACCAGCTGCACACGCACCCCACCTATGTCGTCGCCCTGATCACGCAAGGGTGCGAGCGTGTCCGCATCGGCAACGAGACTGTCCTCGCGCCGTCGGGCACGGTTCTGCTCGTCAATCCGGAGATATGGCATGACGGCGAGGCGGGCGCCGACCAGGGCTGGGCTTACCGCACCTTCTATCCCTCGGCCTCGCTCGTGGGTGCGATCGCGGACGAACTCGGGCAGGATCGCCCGCCGTTGTTTTCACAAGCGATCGTAGATGATGCCGATCTCGTCCAGGCAGTAGGCGTCGCGCACTTGGCTTCGACATCGGGTGATGCCACGAGCGCCGAAACATCCATGCTGATCGCCTTGCGCAAGCTCATCCTGCGCCATGGCGATTGGGGCGGCCGGCGGCGCGAGGCGGTCGAAAGCTTCGGATCGAAAAGCCGGCTCCGGGTCTATGAACAGGTCATCGAAGACCATCTGAACTCGGGCCTCGATTTGCAGCGGCTCGCTGAAGCCGCAGGCGTGACGCGCTTTCAAGTTATCCGCGATTTCAGGAAAGTGCTGGGTCTCACCCCTGCTGCCTTCATCCGTGACCGCAGGCTGCGCCGTGCCGATCTGCTGATCCGGCAAGGTTCAGATCTCGCCGGTGCCGCCTTTGCGGCCGGCTTCTCCGACCAAAGCCATCTCTCGCGCACCTTCCGCGCCGCGCATGGAATGACGCCGGGGATGTTCAGGCGCGCCGGGACGCTGCCCTCGTCATGAGAAGTCGAGCCATGTCGGCGGCCTTTGACGGCATGCCGATCAGAAAGCCCTGCGCCTCGACGCAGCCAGCCTTGCGCAATATGTCGAGCTGCGCTTCGGTCTCGACGCCTTCGGCGGTGACGGTGATGCCAAGTTCGGCACCAAGCCCGATGATCGTGCGCACGATCGCCGCCGTGTCCTTGTTGTCGATATCGTGGATGAAGGAGCGGTCGATCTTGATCTTGTCGACGGGAAAACGCCTGAGATAGCCGAGCGACGAATAGCCGGTGCCGAAATCGTCGAGCGCGATGCGGATACCGAGTTCGCGCAGCTGTCTCAGCGTCTTCAGCACCGTCTCGCTCTCATCCATCAGCACGGTCTCGGTGATTTCCAGTTCGAGCCGGCTGGCCGGCACACCGGAAACGGCCAGCGCCGAAATCACGCTGCGGGCAAAGTCGGCGCTTCTGATCTGCACTGCCGAGACATTGACGGCGATGCGCATTCCAGGCGGCCAGCCGGCGGCCACGCTGCAGGCCTGTTTCAGCGCCCATTCGCCCAGCGGAACGATCAGCCCGCTGTCTTCGGCGGCTGCGATGAAATCGTCGGGCGCCACCAGGCCGCGCGTCGGTGATTTCCACCGCATCAACGCTTCGGCGCCGACGATCTTGCCCGACGCGATGTTGGTGATCGGCTGGAACTCCAGCACGAACTCCCGCCGTTTCAGTGCCGTCTCGAGATCGGTTTCGAGCGCCAGGCGCGCCCGCACCAAGGCATCCATGCCGGGCTCGAAAAAGCGGTAGACGTTGCGGCCTTCGCTCTTGCCGCTGTAAAGCGCCATGTCGGCGTTCTTCAAAAGCGTGTCGGCGTCCTTGCCGTCACCGGGATACAGTGCGATGCCAAGGCTGATGCCGACATGCATGTCGCGGCCCTTGTCGCGAAACGGCTGGCTGACGACAGCGACGATGCGTTTTGCCAGTTGTTCCGCATCGGTGGCGCCTTTGGGATTGAACTGCAGGATGGCGAACTCGTCGCCACCGAGGCGGGCGACCACATCGGTGTCGCTGCGCAGGCTGTGCCGCAACCGCTCCGCCACGCATTTCAGCAGCCAGTCACCGGCCGGGTGTCCCCAGGTGTCGTTAACGGCCTTGAAGCGATCGAGGTCGAGCGAGAAGATCGCCAACGGTGTATCGCCGGCCATCGCCTGGTCGAGCCGTTCGCGAAACATCGAGCGGTTGGGCAGGTCGGTCAGCGTGTCGTAATGGGCAAGGTGGCTCATGCGCTCTTCGGCGCGCCGGCGCTCGGTGATGTCTTCGAAGGTCGCCACCCAGCCGCCACCGGCAAGCGGCCGGCGCGCAACCAGCAGCGTTCGGCCATCGGCAAGGCTGCGGTCTGTCGAACGCTCCTCACCGGCCTGCAGGCTGGCTCTGGTGTTGGCGATCTCGCCGTCAATGTCCATCGACGGATAGATGCGCAGTCGCACCATCTGTTCGAGCAGGGCGCGCTGGCTCATGCCGAGCGGGAAGTCGTCAGGCGTGACCTTGTAGAGGTCGAGGAAGCGCTGGTTGCGCACGATCAGCGTGCCTTCGGCGTCGTACATCAACAGGCCTTGCGACATGTTGGCGAGCGCCGCATCGAAGCGGCGGTGCTGCTCCTTCAGTTCCTGCTCGGCCCGCCTTTGCTCCGTAATGTCCTCATAGATCGACACCCAGCCGCCTGAGGCCAGCGGCCGGTGCGTGATGGAAACGATACGTCCGTCCGACAGTATTTCCTCGTAGGTCGAGGCTTGCGCGCGCTCGATATAGGGCTTGCGGATGGCATACAGGTCTTCGGCGCTCTGTGAGGCGACACCGATGTCGACGCTGTGCTTTAGAATGTCCAGGAACGCGATGCCGGGCCGCACGATCTTCGCGTCGAGGGAGAAGATGCTGATATAGTTGCCGTTGCAGATGATCATCCGCTCGTCGGCGTCGAACATGCACAACCCGTGCGACATATTCTCGACGGCCGCCGAAAAGCGCTCGTTCTGGTGGCGCAGTTCGTCGGCGATCTGCCGTGGCGCGGCGACGCCTCCGGCTCCCCGTCTGCGGACGGGCGAACCACCCTTGACGTGCGCAACGGACATGAGGCGTGCCTGCTGACCGTGATCGAAACCCGGTACTGTGGTTACCGCTGGTTAATTTAGCGTATGTTCACTGCGCCGAATGCACGGCAACCGTTGCCTGGCGTTGCTTTTCAAGCGTTGCGTAGCGTTTGAGGAAGGCAGCTTGCGCCGAGGTCACCGAGTGCGGCTTAAAGTCGAAGCGGTCGGCATTGAAGCCGCGCGGCCGGCCGAAGAACTCGGTTGCTTCTGCGGTCGAGAAACCGGCAAGCAGCGTCGCCTCGTAATAGGCGGCGATCTGGTCGGCGCGCTTGATCTCCTTGCGCAAGCCGACGCCGAGTTCGGGCGGCAGGGAAAAGCGCTGATGGATGGCGCGCTGGAGGCGCAGCTCGCACTCCTTGTAGGAGCCGCCCATCACCGATTTGAACGGCGAGATCATGTCGCCGATGACATATTCCGGCGCGTCATGCAGCAGTGCTGCCAGCCGCGCATTGGCCGAGGCGTCCGGCTGCAACTCGCTGAACAGCGCCTCGACCAGCAGCGAATGCTGGGCGACCGAAAAGGCGTGATCGCCGCGGGTCTGCCCGTTCCAGCGGGCGACGCGGGCAAGCCCGTGGGCGATGTCGGAGATTTCGATGTCGAGCGGCGAGGGATCTAGCAGGTCGAGCCGCCGTCCCGACAGCATGCGCTGCCACGCGCGCGGTGGCGCTCCTACGCGATCGGCAGCCATCAGGCGTCCTCCGCGCCGATGGCTTCCCTGGGAAAGCTGAACTGCGCCCAGGCCGGGATGGCGAGCGAGACGGTGACATCACCGGCCAGTACCGGCTGGCCAGCGTCGAGCGCCGCCTTGACCCGGTCGATGCGGGCAATGGCGAGTCCGGCCATGCCCGCGGTCGAGCCGAGCGTGCCGACCGGCCGCCCCGCAACCGTCAGCTCCGTGCCGGGCGCGGGTAAGGCGCGGTCGGCCGAAACGATCAGCACGCGGCGCCTGGCGGTGCCGCGATGCTGCATGCGCGAGACCACTTCCTGGCCGACATAGCAGCCTTTCTTGAAGCCGACGCCGCCGGTCTCGTCGAGCAGCACGTCGTGAGGGAAGGCTTCGCCGAGCTGATAATCGGAACCGCTTTCGGCAATGCCGTTGGCGATGCGGAGCGCCTGCCACGCAGCCGGGTCGCCACCTACGAATGCGCCGCCATAGGAGCGGCTCACAGCCACCTCGCGGAAGCGGGCATCGGCAAGTACCGTTGAATCAGACTGTGAAGCGCTTGAATCATCGCCCCACGCAACCGTCACAAGCACTTGATCCTGCCTGGCAATCTCGGCCTTGGCGCGCAGCTTGTAAAGCATCAGCCGGCGCAGGAAATCGTCTGCGATGTCGGCACGGCAATCCAGCCGGAATGCGTTCTCGCCGCTACGCGAGATCAGGAAATCGAACAGGATCTTGCCTTGCGGCGAAAGCAGCGCACCTGGCTTTGCCGCATCGACGGCCAGCGTGTCGAGGTCGGTGGTGAGGATATTCTGCAAAAAATGCTCGGCATCCGGGCCTGACACGGAAATGAGGGCGCGGTCTTTGAACAGGGCAAAAGGCATGGGCGGCAAAGAACCTGATCTTGCAAAACAGTCGGCCTTTACGTAAGCCGACGATACTCCCCCCGCAAGAGACCGAACGCCCATGGCCACCACCTACGACCTCATCCTGACAGGCGGCACTGTGGTCAACCATGATGGCGAAGCCGCGCGCGATGTCGGCGTCAAGGGTGGTCGTATCGTCGCAATAGGCGATCTTCGCCAAGCTTCGGCCGGCGAAGCGATCGACTGTCGCGGGCTGCACGTCCTGCCAGGCGTCGTCGACAGTCAGGTGCATTTTCGCGAGCCGGGGCTGGAGCACAAGGAAGATCTGGAGACGGGCTCGCGCGCGGCTGTGCTGGGCGGGGTCACCGCCGTCTTCGAAATGCCCAACACCAATCCGCTGACCACCAGCGAGGCGGCGCTTGCCGACAAGGTGCGCCGCGCCACCAGCCGGATGCATTGCGACTTCGCCTTCTGGGTTGGCGGCACGCGCGAGAATGCCGATGATGTCGGTGAGCTCGAGCGGCTGCCGGGTGCTGCCGGGATAAAGGTGTTCATGGGCTCGTCCACCGGCGACCTGCTGGTCGAGGACGACGAGGGTGTCGCATCGATCCTGCGCAACACCCGCCGCCGTGCCGCCTTTCACTCGGAGGACGAGTTCCGGCTGCGCGAGCGCCTGGGCCTGCGCGTCGAGGGCGACCCGTCATCGCATCCCGTCTGGCGCGACGAGATCGCGGCGCTTCGCTGTACCGAGCGGCTGGTGCGCATCGCGCGAAACACCCGCGCCCGCATCCATGTGCTGCATATCTCCACTGCCGAGGAAATCATCTTCCTCCAACAGCACAAGGATGTCGCCACCTGCGAGGCGACGCCGCACCATTTGACACTCGCCGCCGACGACTATGCGCGGCTGGGCACGCTGATCCAGATGAATCCCCCGGTTCGCGCGGCCCGCCATCGCGACGGCGTCTGGCACGGCATTGCGCAAGGCATCATTGACGTGCTCGGCTCCGATCACGCCCCGCACACGCCGGCCGAGAAGGCAAAGCCCTATCCGGCCTCGCCGTCTGGCATGACCGGGGTGCAGACGCTGGTGCCGATCATGCTCGACCATGTCAATTCAGGCCTGCTGACCCTGCAGCGCTTCGTCGACCTCTCCAGCCACGGCCCGCAGCGCATCTTCGGCATGGCCAGGAAAGGCCGCATCGCCGCCGGCTACGATGCCGATTTCACCATTGTCGACCTCCAGCGGCGCGAGACCATCACCAATGCGCAAGCCGGCTCCAGGGCCGGCTGGACGCCCTATGACGGCAAGGAAGTCACCGGCTGGCCGATCGGCACCATCGTGCGCGGCCGTCGCGTGATGTGGGAAGGCGAGATCGTCACGCCCGGGCAGGGCAGGCCGGTAGAGTTTTCCGAGGCGCTGCCGGCTTAGCGGTTTCTTGCTGCGTTGGATTTTTTAAGCGCTATCCACTACGTTAAGGGCATTATGAACGCAGATATCGCGCCCATGATTGTCCCTGCGGAGTTTCCGGAGCTCCAGGCGCTCGCCTGGAACCGCGATGCGGCACGCCCGATTCCGGCCGAAGAGGCATTTGCGCTGTATGAGCGTAATTGGCGGTTTGTCGATCAAAAGCGTCTTACTGTGCGTGAGAAGATGCTTATCCAAAGTTTGGCAGACAAATTCGGTCACGGCGTGCTCTTGACCGCCGGCTGATTTCCCTCACCTGGTCGTTCCTCGCAGCCGGAATATCAACAGGACACACCGCGAGCGTCATGATGGAATTCAAGAGGCCCGAGCACCAGATCATTGCCGAAGCGCTCGGGTTGATGGATCGCCATTTCCTGACCGCAAACCAGTGCTGGTTCGGCGGTGGCACTGCGATCGTTATGAAATTCGGGGAATATCGCCGCTCACTGGATGTGGACTTCCTGTGTGCCGACAGTGATGGCTATCGCGAATTGCGGACCTCCGCAGCCGAACGTGGCGTCAGAGCATTCTTTCCTGAGCCGGTCGAGGCTGTTCGGGACTTCCAGATCGATCAATATGGCTTGCGGACGATCGTGCGGTTGAAAGGCCAAACGATCAAGTTTGAAGTCATCCGCGAAGGCCGCATAAAACTGCGAGGCCATTTCGACGACGATCTGAATGTATCCGCCCTGGTCCCGGCGGATATGTTTGCCGAGAAGTTGCTGGCGAACGCGGATCGATGTCAGGACCGTGCAATTGCATATCGCGATGCCATCGATCTTGGAGTGCTGGTTGGCATCTATAAGGAAATCCCGAGCGACGCTGTTGGCAAGGCGAAGGCGGCCTATGGCGTGGATATCGAGCGCAAGGTGGCTTGGGTGGTAAACAGGCTGCGGGACAAGGAAGAATTGCGGCATGCCGCCGAGGTGCTGCAAATGGATCCCAACGCGGCGGTCGAAGCGATTTCGGCCCTTCGAAATGAAGGTATCCGCATATGGCCTGACACAGGCCTCGAGCTTTCTAGCCCTAGCCAGTAGCCATCCCAGGGGAATCGCCGTTCAATCCCCGGCGACGAAGAATGTCCACTGCCCGGTGGGCGTAATGCCGACGCGGTAGAAGATGTAGGCTCCGAACTGCTTCATGTCGTCATAGTCGCCGGCGGTGACGATCTTGAACAGTTCGACCCGCTGCCTGGCGTTGAGCTTGTCCAGCGGCAGGGCGAAGAAATACGGCCAGACATAGAGTTCCTGCGGTGTGCCGACGTCTACATGGACATAGCCGGCATTGAGCACCTCTTCCAGGATAGCGAGGATTTCCTGACCTTCCTTGTCGCCCGATAGCCCTTTCAGGAACGCGATCGGGTCGCCCTCGATTTCGCCCAGCGACAATTGGGTCATGGTGTCGCCCTTGCCGATCAGCGGCCGCAGCTTCTCGATGTCGCCGCTGACGCAGGCCTCGACCATCAGATCGCGCATGCGCCTGACGGGCTCCGGCAATTTGGAAAGGTCGTAGACGACTTCAGGCACCGGCCCTTCGGGATCGGCACTTGGGTTGGCCACGCCGCCATCGTTGGCGGGGGCTTCCGGCTGGCTTTGTCCGGGCTCTGACGGCGATTTCGGCTGGCTGGCCGCCGGCGGCGTCCTGCCGGGCAGGTCGGGCATTGGCACTGAATTTTCAGACGGCGCCGTCTCACCATTGGCGGGTGGCCCGGCAGGAGCTGGAAGCTCCTCGCGCTTGATCTCGCTCAGCGCGCAGGCAGGGTTGCTGGTCAGGACAAGCGCCAGCGGAACCGCGGCGCAGGAAGCGGCAAGCCAGATGCTGAGGACCACGCCGCGAGGCCGGCCTGACATCGAAAAATTCACCGCTTGCCTCTCCTCGGGCCTAGGCTCTTCAGGCATGATGCCCAAACGACTCGCCGTCGTCAAAGAACCGGTAAGCTGGCAGTGCACCCTCTGAGACGCGCGATGCCTAGTGCCGAAACCGCTCCGGCTCGAAGGCGCCGGCGATCACCTTTTCACGCATGCGATCGAGCAGGGCAAGGGCCGAGGTTTCGCCATTGGCTCGCAGCATCTCGCCGAACGCGGTTTCAAGCGCTGCCTCGGCGATGATTTCAGGTTCTATGCCGGCCGACAGACCTTCCGCCCAGGCCTCGCTATGGCTTTCCACCGCGGTCAGGCGCTTTTCTTCCCTGACCAGCGCGTCGATGTCGTTGACGCCATGTTCCATTTGCGATGTCCACCTTTCAAGCGGCGGTCCGACGGGTCGGATCCGGCTTGGCTGCCCCTATCTCACGCAGGCTAAGTAAGTGTCTGTAAATACGACATTTTTTTGATCGTCTTTACAAACTTCGTCGCCTGCGTTCGGTCCGATTCAAACTTAGCCGATTAGCCCGGTGAGCGGGATGAAAACCTTCAGTTTGAGTTAATTCCGCATTCGCGCGCTAACGTTTCGTTAATACTGTTGCGCAAGTGCAACACCAAGATTGCATCAACGTGCCGTGGATACAAGGCGGGTGCTCGAAAAGGCGTGGCTAAACGCCGTCTGGCGCTCGTCAGTTGCCGTAACGCGAGGCGATGTCGCGCGACAGCGTCTCGCCTTCCTTCATGTAGCGGCTGATGGCTTCGGTCGCTGACGGCGTGCATTGGGTATAGGTGCCGCCGAAGGAACGGTAACCGCGGTTGAAGCTGGCGATGAAGCGGGCACGCCGCTCCGGATCGGGATTTTCCGAATCGATCAGCTTTTCCATCTCGGTGCGCCACTGGTCGCCCTTTTCGCCGCACAGATTGCGCAGGAAATGCAGCGACCCCAGCACCTCGGCCAGTCGCATCAGCCCGGGCTCGAACGGCGACTCGGCGGCCAGCGCCGGCTGCACGGCAAAAGCCGTGGCGGTGGCGATGCATGCGGCAAGGAACAGCGAGGTGCGGGTCATAAGTCTATCTGACGAAACATTTTGTCGCCTGCAAGGCGATTCTCGGAGCGGCAGATATGGGCCTGCTTCAGGCCAAAAGCTCTTCAGCCACCTCCATGACGTCACCCGCGAGCGGCAGCGTCGCCATTTCATCAAGACTATAGAAGGCGGCGGTCTCGGCATCGTCGCTGGCCGTCGCTTCGCCGCCGGCATAAACGGCGCCGAACACGGTCAGCAGATAGTCGACCGGGTGATTCTCGCCGCTGCCGTCGATGTGGATGTCGCGAAGCGGACGATAGTCCTGCGCCCGCAGCCCGGTTTCCTCCAGCAATTCGCGCACTGCTGCTTCTTGCAGCGTCTCGTCGGGCTCGACCTTGCCGCCGGGAAAGGCATAAAGCCCCTGCGATGGCGGCCGCGCCCGTTTGACCAGCAGCACCGTCCTGCCGCGCACGACGGCGACCGAGACTGCGGGAAGTATCTTGCGCTGCTCGTTCATCGATATCGATTCGCTTATGTGAGGCCCACCCTGTGGACCGGCTGGCAGCGAGCAGCTTTAGCGGTTGCGCAGCGCCGGTTCCATCGCCACGTTCGCGATCGGATCAATTCATCGAGCTTGCCAATGTGCGGACGCTTTGCCCTGACCGCGACGCCCGACCAGACCGCCGCCTTGCTCGGCCTGGCGGAGCTGGAGGATTTTCCGGCCCGCTACAACATCGCGCCGACGCAGCCGGTGCTGATGGCGTTGTCGGGGCCGCCGCGCATGCCGGGCTCGAATTTCCCGGATCGCCAGGCGATGCTGGTGCGCTGGGGGCTGATCCCCACCTGGGTCAAGGACACCAGGGAATTTCCGCTGCTCATCAACGCGCGTTCGGAAGGCGCTATTGAAAAAGCCTCGTTCAAAGCCGCCATGCGCCATCGCCGTGCCTTGGTGCCGGCCTCCGGCTTCTATGAGTGGCAGCAATCCGGCAGCGGCAAGAAGGGCCAGCCCTACTGGATACGGCCGCGGCATGGCGGGTTGATCGCCTTTGCCGGGCTGATTGAAACCTATGCCGAGCCGGGCGGTTCGGAAATGGACACCGGCGCTATTCTTACCGTCAACGCCAATGCCGGCATCGCCCATATCCATGACCGGATGCCGGTGGTGATCGCGCCTGAAGATTTTGCCCGCTGGCTGGACTGCCGCACGCTCGAACCGCGCGATGTGGCCGACCTGCTCAAGCCCGCGCTGCCCGATTTCTTCGAGGCAATTCCGGTCTCCGACCTCGTCAACAAGGTCGCCAACACCGGGCCGGAGATACAGGACATGGGCATCGTCGAGCCCGGCAAGGTCAGGCGCCAGAAGCCCGGCGCGGACGACAGTCAGATGACGCTGTTTTAGAGCGCGCTCCCAAGAAGCCATGTCCGGTCTTCGGGAAGAACCTGCTCAATAGGAAGAGCTGCTGTTTTCAGGCGCGCTATGGGGCCTCAGCCTTCCGTTCCGGCGCACGCCTTGTCGGCGGCGGCACGATGCCTGTTCAGGCAGCGCGGGGCGAAGTGATTTTCGGCGCCGGCTTTTTATTCTTCGCGGTATGGAGAAGGGCGGCGACGATCGCGGCCGGGCCGATCGCACGGTAGTGGTTGGCGAGCGCCGGTTGCTTGGCGCGGCTCGATTCCTGCTTGGTTCGTGACATCGATCTCTTCCCTGGTAACATTTCCGTGTCTGCGTTTGCCGGCCGAATCTGACCGAATCGTGACCTATGGTGAACTAGCCGGCGAATGTTTCATGACTGTGCCGACATGTTTAATAAAATGTTTCAGCGGCTCCTGACCTATGAACCAGCGACGCTTTTGCCGGAAGTTGCGACTTGACGGCAACACCGGCCAAGGCGATAAAGCCGCCGATGAAAACGTTTTTCGCCATTTGTGGCATTTGCATTATTGGCTAGCTTCGCGCTGGTCCGGACGTTTTCGCCTCATCTTTCCCCAGAGTGGACAAACGCCCCGGCCAGCAGGCTGGAGCCCGATTTGTGCCTTGGCACAGGTAAGGCTCTCTCCAGAACTTAACGGACCGGAAGGGCACGCATGTCTGACGCATCGAAGGGTCTCAGCCTCTACAACACGCTAACGCGGACGAAGGACGTGTTCGTCCCCATCGACCCGTCGAATGTGCGCATGTATGTCTGCGGTCCGACCGTCTACGACTTTGCCCATATCGGCAATGCGCGTCCGGCGATCGTCTTCGACGTGCTGTTCCGTTTGCTGCGTCACCTCTACGGCGAGGCTGGTGTCACGTATGTGCGCAACATCACAGATGTTGACGACAAGATAAACGCCCGCGCGCTGCGCGATTTCGGCGCCGAGATCGCGTCGGGAAACCTGACGCTCAACGAGGCAATCCGCCGCGTCACCGAAAAAACCGCCGACCAGTACCACAAGGATGTCGCCGCACTCGGCTGCTTGCCGCCGACGGTCGAGCCGCGCGCCACCGAGTTCGTCGCGCGCCGCGCCGACGGCAAGGTTGACATGATCACCCTCATCGAACGTTTGATCGAACGCGGCCACGCCTATGTCGCCGCCGGCGAAGTGCTGTTCGACACCGCCTCGATGCCGGATTATGGCGAGCTGTCGAAGCGCAATCTCGACGAACAGCAGGCCGGTGCGCGAATTGCCGTCGACGCTCACAAGAAGAACCCGGGCGATTTCGTGCTGTGGAAATTGTCGTCACCGGAAGAGCCCGGCTGGGACAGCCCATGGGGCAGGGGCCGGCCGGGCTGGCACATCGAATGCTCGGCCATGTCGGCCGCCTATCTCGGCGATGTCTTCGACATCCATGGCGGCGGCCTCGATTTGATCTTCCCGCACCATGAGAACGAGATCGCCCAGTCGCGTTGCGCCCACGGAACCGACGTCATGGCCAATGTCTGGATGCACAACGGCTTCCTGCAGGTCGAGGGCCAGAAAATGTCGAAGAGCGTCGGCAATTTCTACGCGATCGCCGAACTGCTGGAGACCGACACTTTCGGCGGCCGCAAATGGCCGGGCGAGGTGCTGCGGCTGGCGATGCTGATGACGCATTACCGCGAGCCGATCGACTTTTCCGTACGCAAGCTGGAAGAGGCCGAGAATACGCTACGCAAATGGAAGCGCGCCGCCGATCTCGCCCCGTCGGCAGGGCAAGTTCCGGCGGAGGTTGTGGCGGCGCTGTCTGACGACCTCGCCACCTATGCCGCCTTCCAGCAGCTCACGCAGCTTGTCGGTGAGGCCGCGGAGGGCAACGAAGCGGCCGCATCGCTGAAGGCATCGCTGTTGTTCCTCGGCTTCGATATCGGCGCGGCCGCCGTGGATGAGGACAGCGTTGCCAAGTCGATCGCGCAGCGCCTGGAGTTCATCGCCGCCAAAAACTGGGCCGAGGCCGACCGCATCCGCGACGAGCTTCTGGAGCAAGGCGTGCAGCTGAAGGACGGCAAGGATCCTGTCACCAACGAACGCGTGACGACGTGGGAGGTGAAGCGGTGAGGGTGGCGCGAGACACCGTTGTAAGATTGGCGAAGGCGGCAGCGACAGCCAATCTCCCCCCTTGCGGGGGAGATGTCCGGCAGGACAGAGGGGGGTGTGAAGGAACGCCAGCGTTCCTTCTTGCCCACTTTCATTTCGGCCACTTTCTGAGAACGCAATGGCTGCCGGTTGAGACGCTGGCGGACAGCACCCCCCTCTGTCCTGCCGGACATCTCCCCCGCAAGGGGGGAGATCAGCTCTCGCCTCGGTTTTCGCTAATCGCCAGCGCGGAGTGGCCTGAGCATGGGTCACGACCTCGTTCCATCGCGTCAGCGCAAGAATGCAAAGTCCATGCGTCGCGTCATGACCGATGCCGAGCTGAAACTGTGGAATGAGTTGCGGGCTCACCGGCTGATGGGGATGAGCTTTCGCCGACAGGTACCGATTGGACCCTACATTGTCGACTTCGCCTGTTCGGCCCACCACCTCGTAGTCGAGGTTGATGGCAGTCAGCATGCCGACGTAGAAGATGCAGAACGCGACAAGGCACGCAGCGCTCAATTGAGTGCCAGTGGCTGGACCATCCTGCGCTTCTGGAACGACGACGTCATCCGCGATATCGACAATGCCTGCCAGCACATCGTCATCGGGGCCGGCTTGGCCGGCGCCGACGTGCCGGCGCCAGCAAGGGAGGAGCTTGTTGCATGATCGACCATCTCGGCATCAATGTCGCCGACTTCGACGCGTCGAAAGCCTTTTATGACCAGGCGATAGCGCCGCTTGGCGCCTCGCTGATCTACATGGTGCCACTGGAATATACCGGCGGCGCCAAGGTCGGTGGCTATGGCCGCGACCGGCCGGTGTTCTGGCTGCAGGCCAGCGATGACAGGCCGAGGACCCATCAGCACGTCGCCTTCACCGCGCGCAGCCGCGCCGAGGTCGACGCCTTCCATGCCGCGGCGCTCGCCGCCGGCGGCAAGGACAATGGCGGGCCGGGGCTGCGCCCGCATTATCACCCGGACTATTACGGCGCCTTCGTCTTGGATCCCGACGGCAACAATGTCGAGGCCGTCTGCCATGCGCCCGAATGACTATGAAACGGAGTGAGACGCCATGAGCCTCGACAACCGGCCGATCTACACCGGCGGCTGCCAGTGCGGCGCGGTGCGCTTTCGCGTCGAGGGTGCGCTGGGTGACGCCTCGATCTGCCATTGCCGCATGTGCCAGAAGGCGTTCGGCTCATTTTACGCACCCCTGGTCTCGGTGCGTGGCGCCAAACTCGACTGGACGCGCGGCGAACCGAAATATTTCGCCTCGTCCAGCCATGTCGATCGTGGCTTTTGCGCGAATTGCGGCACGCCGCTGACCTTTACCGCGCCCGACGGCATCGGCCTCGCCATCGGCGCCTTCGACGATCCGGCTGATATCGTGCCGCTGATCCAGTGGGGCACCGAGGCAAAACTGCCTTATGTCGACACCCTTCCGCAATTGCCGGGCGAGGACACGATGGCCGACATGTCGTCGGCGCCTTATCTTGCCGAGCTTGTCTCCTACCAGCATCCCGATCATGACACCGAACAATGGCCGCCAGAGGAAAAGTTATGACCGATGAAGTTCGAACCGGCGGCTGCCAGTGCGGCGCCGTGCGTTTCCGCATCAAGGGCAAGCTTGGCCGGGCGTCCATCTGCCATTGCCGCATGTGCCAGAAACAGTTCGGGTCGTTTTTCGGCGCCCTGGTGACAGTGCCCAAGGATGGCGTCGAATGGGTGCGCGAGGAGCCGACCTACTTCCAGTCGTCGGTCAACATCGATCGCGGCTTCTGTGCCCGCTGCGGTACACCGCTGACCTATCGCCAACCTGGCGCACTGGAGATCGCCATCGGCGCCTTCGACGACCGCTCCGATCTGGCGCCGCAGATCCAGGTCAACTACGCGGTCCGATTGCCTTGGGTGGAAACGATCTTCGACCAGCCCGTGCATCAGGATCCGGATTTCTACTCCCGCCAGGAGCAGATCATCTCGTTCCAGCATCCCGACCACGAAACCACGGACTGGCCCGCGCACGGCCTGAAGATATGAGCAATGAAATGAACAGTGAACTTCGTACTCTTTATCCCGAGATCGAGGCCTTCGAGTCCGGCATGCTCGATGTCGGCGACGGCCATCATATCTATTGGGAGCGCTCCGGAACCAGGGGCGCCAAGCCGGCCGTGTTCCTGCATGGCGGTCCTGGCGGCGGCTTCTCGCCAAAACATCGGCAATTGTTCGACCCGAAGCTTTACGACGTCATCCTGTTCGACCAGCGCGGCTGCGGGAAATCGACACCCAATGCCTCGCTCGAGGCCAACACCACCTGGCACCTGGTTTCCGACATCGAGCGGCTGCGTGAGATGTGCGGCTTCGAAAAATGGCTGGTGTTCGGCGGCTCGTGGGGCTCGACGCTGGCGCTGGCCTATGCCGAGACGCATCCTAATCGCGTCAGCGAGCTTGTCGTGCGCGGTATCTACACGCTGACCCGCGCCGAACTCGAATGGTACTATCAGTTCGGCGTCTCCGAAATGTTTCCCGACAAATGGGAGCGTTTCCAGGCGCCGATCCCTGAAGCCGAGCGCGGCGACATGATGGCCGCCTACCGCAAACGGCTTGTTGGCTCCGACCGCAATGCGCAGATGGAAGCCGCCCTTGCCTGGAGCCTGTGGGAAGGTGAGACGATCACGCTACTACCGGAGCCGGAGACCAGCGACAAGTTCGGCGAGGACGACTTCGCCATCGCCTTTGCCCGCATCGAGAACCACTATTTCGTCCACGCCGGCTGGCTGGAGGCGGGGCAGCTTCTGCGCGATGCCCATAAGCTCGCGGATATTCCCGGCACAATCGTCCACGGCCGCTACGACATGCCGTGCCCGGCGCGCTATGCCTGGGCCCTGCACAAGGCCTGGCCGAAGGCGGATTTCCACCTCATCGAAGGCGCCGGCCATGCCTATTCGGAGCCGGGGATTCTGGATCGGCTGATACGCGCGACGGATGGGTTTGCGGGGAAGAAATAGTTGATGCACGGCGTCCCGTCACACCCCCCTCTGGCCTGCCGGCCATCTCCCCCGCAAGGGGGGAGATTGGTTTTCGCCGCCGTTTTCGCCAATCGGCGACGTTGCAAGAGCAGCACCGTCGGCAAAGCTGCTGATCTCCCCCCTTGCGGGGGAGATGTCCGGCAGGACAGAGGGGGGTGCTCAAGCGCCTTGCCATCATGACAAAACAACGCCTCTATCTCTTCGACACAACCCTCCGCGACGGCCAGCAGACGCCGGGCATCGATTTTTCCGTCGAGGACAAGATCGCGATTGCCAAGCTGCTCGACGAGTTCGGCATCGACTATGTCGAAGGCGGCTATCCCGGCGCCAATCCGACCGACACCGCCTTCTTCCTGCAGAAGCGCACGGCTAAGGCAAAGTTCGTCGCCTTCGGCATGACCAAGCGGGCAGGCGTGTCGGCGTCCAACGACCCCGGGCTGGCGGCGCTCGTGCAGTCCAAGTCCGACGCCATCTGCTTCGTCGCCAAGAGCTGGGACTATCATGTCCGCGTTGCGCTCGGCTGCACCAATGAGGAAAACCTCGACTCGATCAACGCGTCGGTCGAAGCAGCTGTTGCCGCCGGCAAGGAAGCGATGGTCGATTGCGAGCATTTCTTCGACGGCTTCAAGGCCAATCCCGACTATGCGCTGGCCTGCGCCAGGACCGCCTATGATGCCGGCGCGCGCTGGGTGGTGTTGTGCGACACCAATGGCGGCACGCAGCCCTCGGAAGTGCGCGCCATCGTCGACAAGGTCATTGTTTCAGGCATTCCGGGCGGCCATCTCGGCATCCATGCCCATGACGACACCGGCCAGGCGGTGGCCAATTCGCTCGCCGCCGTCGAGGCCGGCGTGCGCCAGATCCAAGGCACGCTGAACGGTATCGGCGAGCGCTGCGGCAACGCCAATCTGGTCTCGATCGTGCCGACGCTGGCGCTGAAGCCGGCTTTCGCCGATCGCTTCGAAACTGGCATCTCGGTTGAAGCGTTGACCGGTATTTCACGGCTTTCCCGCGCCTTCGACGAATTGCTGAACCGCGCTCCGGAAGCGCAGGCGCCCTATGTCGGCGCCTCAGCCTTCGCCACCAAGGCCGGCATCCATGCCTCCGCACTGGCCAAGGAGCCGGCGACCTATGAACATGTGCCGCCCGAGGCGGTAGGCAACCGCCGCCGCGTTATGGTTTCGGACCAGGGCGGCAAGGCCAATTTCCTCGCCGAGCTGAAGCGGCGCGGCATCGATGTGCCCAGAGACGACCATCGTCTCGATGAGCTGATCTCGGTGGTCAAGGAGCGCGAGGCCGAGGGCTACGCCTATGAGGGGGCCGATGCCTCCTTCGAGCTGTTGGCGCGCAAAATGCTGCACGGCCTGCCGGAGTTCTTCAACGTCACTTCGTTCCGCTGCATGGTCGAGCGCCGCTTCGATGCCAACGGCCAGTTGAAGACGGTCTCCGAAGCCATCGTCAAGGTGATGGTCGAGGGCGAGGAGAAGATGTCGGTGGCCGAAGGCCACGGCCCGGTCAACGCGCTCGACATCGCGTTGCGCAAGGACCTCGGCAAATTCCAGAGCGAGATCGCCGACATGGAGCTCGCCGATTTCAAGGTGCGTATCCTCAATGGCGGCACCGAGGCGATCACCCGCGTCCTGATCGAATCGCATGACGGCACCGGCGCCCGCTGGTGGACGGTCGGCGTATCCGAAAACATCATCGATGCGTCCTTCCAGGCGCTGATGGATTCGATCGTCTACAAGCTGATGAAGAACCGCGACATGGCGGGATTGGTCGCGGCGGAGTAAGCTTGCAGGACTTGGGTTCCTCGCCCCCCGAAGTGGGGCGAGGAACTGGCCGCGCCCCTTGAACCATCAGCGGAAGTCCATTGATCCATCATAATTTTGCGATGGTTTTGGATGGCCCACTGGGCCATAGCGTTTGCCATGGCCAGCGACACGATCCAGCCCGACGCCGACTCCAAAGCCCGCAGCGGCTTTCTCCTCGCGCTCGGCGCTTATCTCTTGTGGGGGCTGTTGCCCTTCTACATGAAGGCGGTCGCGCATTTGCCGCTGATCGAGGTGATCGCCCACCGCATTATCTGGTCGGTGCCGATTGCCGCCGCGGTGCTGGTCTGGGCCGGTCGGACCGCCGATTTCAAGGCGGCAATCCGCTCACCACGCAGCATCGCCATGGCGGCGTTGACGGCGACCCTGATCTCCGTCAATTGGGCCATCTATGTCTGGGCGATCTCGGTCGACCGCACCGTCGAGACCGCGCTCGGATATTACATCAACCCATTAGTTAGCATCGTCGTCGGCGCGTTGTTGCTCGGCGAGAAGCTCGACCGGCTGCAGATCGCGGCCGTGTTGCTGGCGGCGGTCGCAGTTGCCGTTCTGACCGTCGATGCCGGCAAATTGCCTTGGGTGTCGTTGGCGCTGGCGTTTTCCTTCGCTGCCTATGGGTTCTTCCGCAAGACGCTGCCGATCGGCCCGAGCCAGGGCTTTCTGCTCGAAGTGCTTTTGCTGTCGGTGCCGGCGCTTGCCTACATCGTCTTCCTGGTCGTCAACGGCCAGGACCATTTCATCTCCAGCAACGGCACCGATATGGCTTTGCTCATCGGCTGCGGCCCAGTCACCTCGGTGCCGCTGCTTCTGTTCGCCTTCGGCGCCAAGCTTCTGCGCCTCTCCACCATCGGCATCATGCAGTACATTGCACCGACCATGGTGTTCCTGATCGCCGTGCTGATTTTCGACGAGCCGTTCGGCACCACGCAAGCAATTGCCTTCGCGCTGATCTGGGCGGCATTGGCGATGTATTCCTGGTCGATGTTTCGTGGCCGTGAAATCCGCCCGGTGGCGTTGGCCCCGAAGTAGGGAGCCTTGCATATCGCCAACAAGAACTATTCGTCATGGTCGCTGCGGCCATGGTTGCTGATGCGCACCCTCGACATTCCGTTCGAGGAGCAATTGACGCCGTTTCCGACCGGGCCTAGTTTCGATCTCTACCGGGCGTTCTCGCCCAGCGGGCGCGTGCCTTGCCTGGTGGATGACGGCTGGGCTGTCTGGGATTCGCTGGCTATTGCCGAGTATCTCGCCGAGCGCCACCATGGTGTGTGGCCTGCCGAGGCCAAGGCGCGAGCCTGGGCGCGCTCGGCCGCCGCCGAAATGCATTCTGGTTTCACGGCCTTGCGCGGCGCATGCCCGATGAATTGCGGCTTGCGGGTAAAACCGTTGCCGATGTCGGACGCGCTTAAGCAGGATCTGTTCCGTTTGGGCGATCTCTGGAACGATGGCCTTGCCCGGTTCGGCGGGCCGTTCCTTGCCGGCGGCCATTTCACCGCAGTCGATGCCTTCTTCGCCCCGGTGGCGTTCCGCGTCCAGTCCTATGGATTGTCTTTCGAAGGTGCTGCTGCCGCCTATCCCGCGCAATTGCTCGGCCTGCCGGCGATGCAGGACTGGTATGCGGCGGGTCTCGCCGAGACCTGGCGGGAGCCGGACCATGAAGCGGAGGTCGCTGCCTCCGGCACTATCGTCGAGGATCTTCGCGCTACGGCGTGATGGGCAGCGGGGCCTCTCTCACTATTCACTATCACATCTTATCAATCACCGACTGCACGCCTTCCGTCGGGGCATCGACCGACGACCCCGCCACCATGATGGCGGCGACGATTGCCTCGGGGTCTTCGACCACCAGCGGCCTGACCCGCTGTGCGGTGTGGATGAAGCCTTCGCTGGCCATATGGTCGAGCAGCGCCAGCATCGGATCCCAGAACCCTTGAACGTTGGCGAAGACGATCGGCTTGCGGTGATGGCCGAGCTGGCCCCAGGTCATGATCTCGACGATTTCCTCGACCGTGCCGATGCCGCCGGGCAGCGCCACAAAGGCGTCGGATTTCTCGAACATCTTGTGCTTGCGCTCGTGCATGTTGTCGGTGATCAGCAACTCGTCGAGCCGGTCAAGCGCGGTTTCGGTCGCCTCCTTGTTGATGAGGAAGCGCGGAATGATGCCCGTTACCTTGCCGCCGGCCTTGAGCGCGCCTTCGGCGACTGCGCCCATAATGCCTTTGGTGCCGCCGCCATAGACCAGCCGCAGGCCGGCTTTGGCGAGCGAGCGGCCAAGCAGGTGCCCGGCCTTGGCATAGATTTCATCGCGGCCCGGAGACGAGCCGCAATAGACGCAGACGGATCGAATCGTGTTCATTCGTGATTGGTGATTGGGTCTGAATGCGGGGTCAAGCCCCAAGGGCTGACAAGCCCGGGCTTTTTCTTGTCGGTGCCGGCAAAACACGCTAGACCGGCTTCAGGTGGCTAAGGGGTAGGGGAAATATGGCTGTTAATCCATTGAAGGCGTTTCTGTTCGCGGCGGGTGGGACCGTCGCGGTCGTCGGAACCGCCTATGTATCGGGCGCACTCGACCCGTATCTGAATCCCACGCCGCCTGCGGCGATTGCATCGCTGACGCCGCCGGCTGAAAAGCCGGCCGATCCGGGGACCGAGGGAAGGCTGCCGCCGGCGCCCGCCGCGCCCACCGATGCCAAGGCTCCCGCAGCACCCGCGCCTGCCGACGCAACGGCTCCCGCGACCGAAGCTGCGGCTCCGGCGGCACCTGCCGCGCCCGCTGCTGCCCCAACAACCCCAGCGC